>NZ_JBVVUU010000002.1:0-203908 GCF_056032925.1 Aeribacillus sp. JST-2 | reverse complement strand
GCTATCTCCGTTACTACCTAGTGGAGGCTGCCAACTCGGTGCAACGGCATGATGCGACGTTTCGTGCGTACTACCGGAAGAAGTATGAGGAAGTGCCCAAACACCAACATAAACGAGCCCTCGTCCTCACCGCTAGAAAACTCGTGCGTGTGATCGATGCGCTGCTACGCAACGGTCAAATCTACACGCCAAGAAAGGGGGAAGATCGATAAGAGGATCGATCTGGTATACCAATATCAACCTTTAGACCCAGTTTATTACATGTACCAATACTGGGTTTCTTCAGTATTGCCTTTTTTCGGATCATCGGACAAGGAAATTTCCAATTTCTATGATTTTTCACCTTGACATATTACCGCAGGACTTTTTATGATTAAGCATTAATTTGTTGGGTATCAATCCGTTCAATTTTCGCAAGCGGATATGTTTGCAGACTTGCGATCACCTGCGCTGCTTGCAGCAAACCATCTGCCGTTGCCTCTGTTTTAATATTGCTGTAATTTTTGTAGCGATACAATGTTTTTCCGTTTTCACCAACCCCTGATTCGTATGTGAGACGCAATTGTGATTCAATTAATTGCATTTCAGCCATCTCCTCTCACCTCCTTCACCCTTGTTATAGAAAAAACGGAATGGAGGGGATCAACAATTAAAAAAAGATTGTTTCGAAAAGATCGAATGACCTTTTTGAAACAATCTCTTTTGCTTATATGGAAAGCTGCTGGGACAACGTATATAATTCGACTACTGGCTCACTTTTCTCTTTTAAAATCTCTGCAATTGAATGGTCAACAATTTGCCAATTTTGCATACCAACGGCTCTTCCGCCTTTTCCTTCCAACAACAGTTCAACAGCTCTTGCTCCTAAACGCGATGCCAGCACTCTGTCAAATCCGGTTGGAGAACCTCCGCGTTGAATATGTCCTAAAACGGAAACACGCGTTTCAAGATGATATTTGTCTTTTAATATTGCTGCCAGCTCCGCAGCGCTCATGACTCCTTCTGCCAGCACAATAATAGAGTGCTTTTTCCCTCTTTCCATGCCATGCCGCAGTTTTTTAACCAAATCGTCAAATTCAAACGATCTTTCAGGAATTAAAATCGTTTCCGCTCCCCCGGCTACTCCTGACCATAGAGCGATATCTCCGGCATGACGCCCCATGACTTCGATAATAAACGTCCGTTCATGTGATTGAGCTGTATCTCTTATCTGGTCAATCGCTTTTACGACCGTATTGAGTGCAGTATCAAAGCCAATGGTAAAGTCCGTCCCAGGTATGTCGTTGTCAATGGTGCCCGGCAAACCGATGCAAGGAAAGCCTTTCTCTGTAAGCTTGGCTGCGCCTTGATAGGAACCGTCCCCACCGATGACAACAAGCCCTTCAATTCCAAATGATTTCAGTTTTTCAATCGCTTTTCGCTGTCCTTCTTCCGTTTTAAACTGTTCAGAACGGGAAGACTGCAAAATTGTTCCTCCGCGGTGAATGATGTCGCCCACTGAACCGATCTCTAATTTTTTAATATTTCCTTCAATCAAACCTTGATAACCGTGGTAAACACCAAAAATTTCCAGACCATGATAAATTCCTTTCCGCACAACTGCCCGAATGGCAGCATTCATTCCCGGGGAATCTCCTCCTGAAGTTAAAACGGCAATCCGTTTCATTATATCACCTCTTACTTTTCCTTTTGTTTTAGCCGAGATGCTCAATAATGTATCACTCGTCCGAATACAAAGGTATTATAGCAAAAAACTTTCATTAAAAATGAAAATTTTTTATGGATTATTGAGCCGCCCTACGAAAACCGGCTGACTGCGCTTCCTGTTCAGTGCAAAACATTCGTTCAGCTTTCGTTTTTTTATAATCACGATCATCAGGCATATGGTAAATTTTTTCGCCTTTTGAATTGATGTTTCCTTTTATGTAGCAATCTTCCGTCTGTTGGCTGTCAGCCATCTTCTCATTAAACCCTTTTTCGTCAACATAATTTTCAATACTCCAAATGCCTATTTTTTTTGCTTGGGCTTTCTTTTGAATATCAAGAAAACGATCGACATATTTTGTATTCGGTTCAAAAATATACGCCACTCGGGCAAGTCCGTTTTCCAAGAGCATTTCGTTAAACATTTGGCCGTTGATATATAAGTATACGAGCAGGCGGCCGTACTTATCCCTTTCTCTTACATCAAGCTCTATTTCAACATTTTGGTTGGAAAGCATTTCCTTTGCATAATCACTCGCTTCCAGCGCAAAAGGCTGAACAGGTTTCTCCGGATGCACGGACTCAGGTGTGTCAACAAGAAGCAAGCGGATCGTTTCCTCTTTACCATTGACTAATATTTTCATCGTATCGCCGTCAATTACCTTTATGACTTTTGCCTTTAGCCGATTGCCTGAAGTATGGTCGCCGTTAAAAATCCCTTGGCATCCACCTAAAAACATCATTGCTGCTAGAAAAATATACATCCACTTTCGCTTCATGACAATCTTCCTCTCTACTAAGCCAATCGGTAAGTAACCATTCTAAGCGAAAAATGAAAACATATCAAGATGGCATAGGTCCGATTTTCTTTCCAATGATTGTTTTGCTCTTTATTTTCTGCCATTTTCGGGCAGTCGCAGTTTTTTTCAAGTTTTTATATAACTCCAATATTTTTTTATATGTTTACAAGATCTATTTTTAGTATAATGGTAATGTCGGTGATGGTTTAAGAAGGAGTGTTTTTTGTGGGGTTTATAAAAAGGCATATCGTCCCAATTCTCTCGATCATTGGTTTTCTGGCGCCTTTAGCCGGCATGATGTTGACTGAAGTCTATTATTACAGCTCTTTAATCGGCTGGATCGTCGGTTTTGTTTTTATCGTGACTGCATACATCGTCGTGACGAAACAGCCGGATGAAACTGAAGAAAAGGATCTTTTGGAGGAAAACTAATGGCGAGCAAGAATTTTCGCCCGCCATTTTGTTAAGATCTTAATAAACGGAGACCGTTTAAAATGACAAGGATGGTGCTGCCTTCATGGCCAATGACACCGAAAGGCAAATCGATGATTTGGAAAAAGTTCGCACTAATCAGAAGTGCAATGACCATGAGCGAGAACACAACGTTCTGTTTGACAATTCTGTTCATTTTCCGTGAAAGATCAATGGCTTTCATGATCTTCGTTAAATCATTTTTCATCAGAACAATATCCGCTGTTTCCAAAGCCACGTCTGTTCCTTCCCCCATCGCAATGCCAACGGATGCGGTTTTTAATGCAGGCGCGTCATTAATGCCGTCCCCTATCATCGCCGTAACTCCAAATCGCTGGTTTAATTGTTTTAATCGGGCTACTTTATCTTCAGGCAAACATTCGCCGATAAATTCGTTGACTGCAGCCTCTTTTGCGATAGATTGGGCTGAGTTTACCGAGTCGCCAGTGATCATCACTGTATAAATGTTTCGATCCTTTAGTTCCTTTATAAAATCTTTGATATGATCCCGAAGCACATCTTTTAATGCAATGGCAGCTGCAATGCCTTTTTCATCTTTTACATAAACAAGTGTTTTCCCATGTTCATACAGTTTTTGAGATATCCCGTTTTGAAAAGATTCAGCCTCTTTTTCTCCAACAAAAGCGGCTTTGCCGATGGTCCATTGTTTCCCTCTCCAGACGGCTTGAACGCCAAAACCGGAGTGTTCCTCCACCGGCACCCATTCCTCCGGCAAACCTTCAACATTTTTTTCAATATATTCTACGATTGCTTTGGCAAGCGGATGGGAAGATTGCTTTTCAATCACATATACACCTTTCAACAAATCCGTTTGTTCCACATCTTTCCTTACAATGACGTCGGTTACAACCGGTTCACCCTTTGTAAGCGTGCCTGTTTTGTCAAATGCAATCGCCCGCAATTGATTCAGCCGTTCTAAATGCACACCGCCTTTTATTAAAATGCCGTTTCTTGCTCCATTGGAAATGGCGGCCAACGTCGCCGGCATAATGGAAGCCACAAGCGCACAAGGTGAAGCGACTACCATAAATACCATTGCGCGGTAAAAAGCTTCACTAAAGCTCCAATTTAAAAAAATTTGCGGAACAAAGATCAAAGCGGCAACTGCTATCAGCACGCCTTTGACATATGCACCTTCGAATTTTTCAATAAACAGCTGTGACGGAGACTTCTCAGATTGCGCTGTTTGCACTAAAGAAATAATTTTTTGAAACAGCGTCTCTGACGCTTTTTTCGTCACACGAACGGTAATTGATCCGGAAACATTGACAGTGCCGGCGAATACCTCATCTCCCTTTTCTTTTTCAACAGGAATTGATTCACCTGTAATAGCCGATTCATCAATAGCTGTTCGTCCGTCCTCCAGCATTCCGTCGACGGGAATTCTGTCGCCGGGTTTCACAATAATCAAATCTCCGATCGACAATTTTGATACATGCACTGTTTCTTCCCGCCCGTCCGCCAACAAAACTGCCTCTTCAGGCTGCAATTCCATTAATGAAGAAATCTCTCTGTTTGTCTTATTCATTGTATATGTTTCCAGCGCGCCGCTGACTGCAAAAATAAATATTAAAACCGCACCTTCCAACCAATATCCGATAATGGCAGAGCCGATCGCAGCAAAAATCATTAATAGTTCGACATTTAATTTGCCTTCGCGGATCGTTTCTTCAATTCCTTCTTTCGCCTTGGCAAATCCTCCAATCAAAAAAGCGGACAGAAACAAAATTTTCGATGCCACATTATAGTTATCTATGCTTAACATCCAAGCTATTAAAATAAGCACACCCGAAAAAACGGCCGCAATCATTTCTGCATGTTCTTTTAAACGATGAACATTCAGCTTCGCTTCCATTCTCACCATTCCTTTCTAATTGAAAATAAAAATCATCTTCAACTTTTAGCTATTAACTTAAAACAATTGTATGTATATTATGATATATATTAAATTACTTTTTTTCAAGTTAAAATTATAATAATTATAATTTAATATTTTTTATTAATAAATATTCTCATTCTCAATCATTTTTTGTGCAGGCAAATTATTTTCCAAAAAAAAGATCAGACAAAAGCGTCTGAACTTTTAAGGAACCGTTAAATGATTAAGCTGTTTTTTCGTTACCGGGCCGATGATTTTTTGCGACAGATTTCCTTTTTCATCAATGATAACTGTTGTAGGTATGGTTACAATTTGATAGGAACGGCTTGCTTCCCCTTTTTCATCCAAGAGGACCGGAAAGCGAACGCCGTTAACAGCAATAAATTCTTGCACATCTTCTCTGCTTGCTTCCTCTACTGTCACGTTTACGCCCAGAAAGGCAATTTTTCGTTTATCCATTTCACGATAAAAGCTTTGAAGCTCCGGTAATTCCTCTCGGCAAGGCGGACACCAGGTCGTCCAAAAATTGATCACAACCTTTTTTCCTTTGTAATCTGATAGACGTATCATTTTGCCATCTGTTGAAAGCAAGGCTATTGGAGGAGCTTGTTTTTCCTCCTGTCCATCCACTGCTGTATCTTTTGCTGCTGCCAACGTTTTATCGCCTTCCACTTCAACTTTCGCCGCTTGACATCCGTAAAGGGAGGCCAAAATCAAAAGGAAAGCGGGCAATGCCGTCAATAGCCTTTTCAGCATTTTTTCCTCCTTTCTAATGGATTCGTTTTCCTTTTAACGACCAAAAAATAATGCCGATTTTTTGGCAAATGACTGCATAATGCATTAACAGCTGCAACAGCCCCCCTGTATTCAACCCAATAATCACTCCTGCCATTTGCCACTCCGGCCGTGATCCTAAAACATAGATGACCAAAAAAGCAACAGAATGCGCCCAAATTGTATGGAACAGGGCGTCTTTTATTAAATTCAAGCCGATCAAATAAGCCTGCAGCGGGATGATAAGAAAATGGGTAAAAAAGTACGGCCATAAAAGCTTCAAATATTCCGACGCCGTTGCACTATCGACAAACATGCTTGTGAGCGGTTTGGCAAAAGCGTACATAATCACCACCGCCGGTATTCCATAAAGCATTGTGATGCCCAAAGACTGTTGCAAAAGTTTTTTTAACAGTTCTTGGTCATGTTTCGCATAAGCTTCAGAAACAGTTGGGATCAATACGGTGAGAAGCGCATGAGCTATAAACGCCGGAAAAAAACCTATTGTCATTGCCACCCCGGAAAGAAGCCCAAACTGCTCTGTTGCTCCCACTTCCGTAAAACCTGCGGCAACAAGCGCATATTTTATTAAAAACGGCTGAACGGCATGTGTCAAAGAATGAAAAATTCGCAAAATGGTGGTTGGTACGGAAACGCGAAATAAACTGTGGCGGATCGTTTCAGGTTTGTATGGAGCTTGCCGTCCTTTTTTTACTTTAGCCATTTGAAACATGTAAACTGTCAGCAAGTAGAGAACGATAAAAGCTTCGCTGGCGATAAAAGCGCTTAATCCTGCAATAACCGCCATTTCTGTTGTAAAATCAAAAAAGGAAAAAATCAATATAAGCAGACCGAGTTGGATGAGCTTTCTGACGCCATTGGCAAATGCAATTTTCCCCATCTGCTTCGTCCCCATCAAATAGCCTTTCGCAATGGAAGAAAAAGAAATCATCGGCACAAGCATAACAAACAGAACTGTCACAGAAGGATGAAACGTTTTTAATGAAGGAAGCACGGGCACAAAAAGAAATACAATCAAACTGAAACTGATGCTAATCCATAAAGTTAATCGAAATGCGAATTTTAACATTGGCCAATGATAAGGTTCTTCCTTTTCCGCCACATATTTCGAAATGGAAACGGGCAGTTCAAAGCTCGCTAACACAATAATCAAAAACATGACAGGCAATATCGACATGTAATGGCCGATGCCTTCCTCGCCAAGCTCGCGTGTCAGCACCATATTAATGACAAAATCGATGCATTCACCGACAAATGACGCGACAATAAGAAAAAAAACACCTTTTAAAAAAGTTTTCATGTTCCCTCCCTCTTTTCTTATTCCATGCATATGAGACAAGTTCAAAAACATGACAAAGAAGAGGGAGAAAAATTTTTACTGGACAACGCCTGTTTCCGTGATCTGAACATCCGCAATGACATCAATTCTCAGCTTGTCAAGCTGTTTCCGCAAATTTTTGTCATGTATGTTTTCCCCAGTATGGATGATGATTTCTTCGCCGAATCCGATCGGATCAATTTTTTTCTTTTTAAAACTGGTAACAAGTGCTGCACTGTTTTTAACAATGTCTTTTTCAAACGATTTTTCTACTTCCTTTATAACATTCGGTTTGATGGATCCTTTCGAATATTCACGAATATAGCCTTCAACATTTAAATAAACTGTAATGTGAAACGGATTTTGTTCATCAATTTTCACCCTGCGGCTCGAATGAATGCTTTGGATGGATGCTTCCCTCCCGCCTTCCAATGCAACTGTATAAACTCCATTTGCAAAGGTGTCGGAAAGAAGCTTAAAATAGAACAATTTATCGTTTTTTATTTCGCCGACCATTTTATCATTTTGGAAAAGAGCCAATCCGATAATTCTCGCATGATCACCTTTTTTTTCCAAAAGTGGCAAACAAGGATCTCTCCCTTCTGAGTAATAATTTCTTAAATATATTTGCAAATTTTCAATCGGCAAGTTTTCCAGCCACATATTTTGATTCAGCAACTGGCGGAAATATTCGGCTGTTCCTTCCTGTCCGCCTTTGATTTCCAACAAATCCTTGGCCTCGCCTCTTGAAACAGCGAGTATGACTCTTGAACCGACGCTCGCATCACGTTCAAGAGAATCAATATATTTTGCAATTCCGTTTTTAGCCACTTCCTCACTGAAGAGGGCAAATTGCAATTTGCCGTAAACGAGAGGTTTGGAAGATTCTTTTTGCAATTTCGCTATTAGGTCTCTGCTTAAATGAGCTTGAATTGTCATATTTTTGTTTTCTACCGCTTCCTCTTTCTTGAATTCAGGAGCTACGATGGTTCCTTTTATTTGATCGTCCTCGCCGGCATCGTACCCAATCGCCATAACCAAATTCACATCATCAATAATTTTTTTTTGCAAACAACCGCAAAGCAACAGCGAAAAGGCGAGAATGAAGCTTATTCTTTTCCACATGTTTCATGTTCTCCTTTTCATTTTCAGCCGGTATCGGATATACGTAATGATATATAAACAAGGAATATAAGCAAAAATGAGGGCAAAAGCTGTATAATTAATGGTTGTATTGATAAGCATAAGCAGCTTTTTATCCAGTTCGAAGCCGACAGCCAAAAAGATGGCGGACAGAATGAACAAAATGGCCCGCTTTTCCTTAATTCCAAAAATTTCTGTCAATCCTCTTTCCGCACACCATGAATAAAGGCAAATATTCGGCAAAATAACAATAAACCAACTAGCAGTGCCGATATATTCAAACCGCTCTACCAACGGTAGTTCCACAATTTTCCACATTGCCAATGTCGCCCACTGCTGTTTTAAAATTCCCTTCTCTGTATAATAGGCAATGGAAATAACCATGATGATCACATAACTAACAAATGTAAAAGCGTTGGCAATATGCGCCCACTTTTGAGATTTATGAACGTTTTTCACGAACGGATAAAACAAAAAAATCGTTTCAAAACCAATAATCGGCAAAGCCATCTCTTTTACTCCATTAAAAATTTCCCGCGGAGAATGATTGAAAAGCGGTAATAGATGATGAAAATCAGCAAACTGCACAGGGAAGATTAAAAACAACAGAAAAATATAGATGGGAAGAACGACCCCGAAGAAATTAAATCCGGTTACAACCCGAAATCCTCCAGTTAAAATGTAATATAACAAAACGATAATGATGGCTGAAAATATCCAGATGTTTAGATCCGGAAACATCCACACCTTGATTATTTCGATATAGGTTTTTAAAACAAAAAAGGAATTAACAATGAAAAAGGCAATCCAAACAACGTTCAACCCATTTCCGATCCACTTCCCGAAAAGATCGAGATGCAGCGTCATTAGGCTCCCGCTTGACCGTTGTAAAATTTGATAAATCATCCATATGTATAAATGGACAATGACTCCCATGATAATGACGGAGATCCAAGCATCATTGCCTGCTTCTTTCACCACATATCTTTGAAAACCTAAAACGCCGATGCCAAATTGAGTGCTATGCACCAAAAAAAAAAACGAGAGATGCGGAAACTTTATGTCGCTCGGCTATTTGCGTCAAGGATGGACACTCCTTTTTTCTTCATTCTTCAATATCTTGATTTTCCCTTGATTTTTCTTTATCCATTCGGTTCGGCTGTTCCGACCGCAGCAATTTTGGCCGCTTGTTCATGACGGAAAAAGGCAGGCGCAGCAAAGCATCCTTCATATCAGCCATTCTCGGGGGGTAAAACGGCTCCAAAAACGGTCGCCCGAGAGATGTTAATCGAATAAGGTGGGTTAGTAAAAAACAAAAACACAATTGTATTCCCAACAGTCCGTACCAATCGGCAAACAAAAGAAATGGAAAGCGCAAAAGCCGAATCGTATTGCCAATTTTATAAACGGGAGTTGTAAAAGAGGCTAATGCAGCTAAAGAAACAATGATGAGCAAAACGTTGCTTGTCAATCCCGCTTCTACACTGGCTGTTCCAATGACAATCCCGCCGACGATGCCGATTGTTTGTCCAACTTTTGTCGGCAGACGAGCCCCCGCCTCACGCAGCAACTCGATCGTAGATTCTAAAAACATCGCTTCCAAGAGCGGCGGAAAAGGCACCTCTCGTCTTGATGTAACCAAGTTGTTCAACAAATCGGACGGAATTAATTCGTAATGATAATTTAAAACCGCCACATAAATGGGTGTTGCAAATATCGAAAAAGTAACTGCGAAAAGACGGATGATGCGGAAAAACGATGAAAGCATCCAATTTAAAAAATAGTCTTCAAATGATGCGAAAAATTCAACAAGTGTTGTTGGACCGATTAAAACATGCGGCGATCCATCAACAACTACTGCTACTTTCCCTTCCGACAAAATCGAGGCCACCCGGTCAGGTCTTTCCGTATCCAAAAGTTGGGGAAAGGGAGAATTATGGTTGTCGGAAATCAGTTCTGTTATATATGAACTATCGGTTACATGATCAATTTCAATATTGGATATTCTTTGATCAATAGTAAAAACATTTTCCTCATCCGAAATTCCTTCCAAGTAAATTATCGCTACTTTCGTCTGTGTCAATTTTCCGATTTTGGATAAACGTATGCGGAGTTTATCATTCGGCAGCCTTTTCCGAATTAAGTTAATATTCGATTCAATCGATTCAACAAAGGCTTCTTTCGGTCCAATGACGGTAAATTCCACTTCAGGGAGCGTTACTTCCCTTGCTTTATTCTTGTTGGCTCGCACCAATAAGCAGGGGGTGCCGTATTCGCTTAAAGCAATCATCACAAAGCCTTCTAACATTTTTTCTTTTATGACATCCGTATCAATGGTCAAATGCACATCTTTTACAGGAAGGATTTGTATTAGTTCTTCCAACGAATTCCAATAGTTAGAATGAATTGTTTTGAATATACTTTCATTCAATATGGCAGCATCGACAAGCGTATCAAAATAGGAGATCCAATATGTCACATAATTCGTCTTTCTCTCATATTGAATAAAATCGGTCGAACTTCGGAAAATGGCAAACAGTTTTTCCATCGAATCTTTTTTTTTCCAATTTTGCTTATACATTTGGCTCACCGCTACCCACCTCGTCTCCCGATTATTATGTCAAGAAGAATCATGTTTATACATATGTCAAACAGAACAATAAAAATTTTGCAAAAATGAACGAGATCTGCTGAAAGAATAGATAAGTTGTGTCAAAAATTTTAAAAATTGCAATTGAAAATTTGATTTTTCATAGCCTTCCTCTTCTCATACGTTCATGATGGTGATTCGTTTATGGAAGCCACTTTTTATACGCTATAAATACCGCGGAATCATAAAGGAGCGCGCTCTTTGGAAAGGGTGTAAAAATCTTTGTCTAGTGAACAGCCGTTTGAAGAAACGTTAGAAAAATTTCGGCCGCTTATTTTTCACATCATGAACATTTTGCACATTTACAAAGACAAGGATGAATATTTTCAAATTGCAGTCATCGCTCTTTGGAAAGCAGCTGCCAATTACGATGAAAAGAAAGGCAGTTTTTCCACGTATGCCTACTGGACGATTAAAGGAATGCTGCTGTCGCAATTAAAAAAAGACAGAATTTTTTCAGAAAGGCATGTGTTGAAAGAGATGGGCGACAAAGGGCAACCACATTTTTTACCGCAAGATAACATTGAATTTGAAATGCTAATCGATCGATTGGCTTGTTGTTTATCGCCAAATCAACAAATATGGCTGGAAAAATATTGTTTTGAAGGGAAAACTCCAAAGGAAATCGCTGAAGAGCTCCATGTTACGGTCGGAATGGTAAAGAATTGGAGAAGAGGGGCCTTAAATAAAATTCGAAAATTGCGAAGACATTTTGAAAGAAGCTGACATTCTCTTGTCAGCTTCTCGGTACTTTGTGATAACGGTAGATAATGTTTCCTCCATGCTGGGCAATTCCTTGAAAATGCTTAAAATCTTCCCGATTGACTAATACTTGGCGGAACGCCATAAAATCATCTTTTGAAACGCAATATTCTTCTAATTCTCCATCACGAAGTTTGTTTAAGATCTCTTGAATTTCATTCTCTTCCATTTTAGAAGCCACTCCTCTTTTTACAAAATGTTTAAGCATCATTTACAAATTCATATCGCCACTTTACAATTTAAAAGAAATCATGCAAAATAATTCCATAATCTTAAATATTTATAAGGAGAGTAAAAATGAAAATTGCTGAGATCGGTGACGTGATTGAATTTAAAAATGGTTTGAAAGGTATAGTCGAGAAGGTTAATGAAAATTCTGTTATTGTCGATTTAACGTATATGGATAACTTTCATGAAATGGATTTGGAACATAAAACAGTGGTTAACCATAAAAATTACAAAATCGTGGAAAAATAAAACGGAGGGTGGAAAACATTCTCCGTTTTACCGGTTGTCGACTTTTTCCGGATATAAATCATGATTCATCATGCGATACTCTGCCATTTTCTCATATTTCGTCCCGGGGCGTCCCCAATTGACATAAGGATCAATGGAAATGCCGCCGCGCGGCGTAAATTTCCCCCAAACTTCAATGTAGCGCGGTTCCATCTTTTTGATTAAGTCGTTCATAATAACATTGACGCAATCTTCGTGAAAATCGCCATGGTTTCGGAAACTGAACAGATACAGCTTTAAAGATTTGCTTTCCACGCATTTTTTGTCAGGGATGTAGCTGATGTAAATGGTCGCAAAGTCCGGCTGACCCGTGATCGGACATAAAGAAGTAAATTCTGGACAGTTAAATTTGACGAAATAGTCGCGATCCGGGTGTTTGTTGTCAAACACTTCCAATATATCCGGTTGATAATCAAACACATATTCAGTTTTTTTGTTGCCCAGCAATGTAACACCTTTCAGCTCGTTTTCTTTCCTCCCAGCCATGTTCGTCATCTTCCTTTCCGTCCTTTATTGAATATCGATTTTCCGCTCGTTTTTTGAACCAAAATCTTAAACGCCGCGTCTATTTCCCCAAATAAGAGTGTGCAATTGAGGCAGCACTCTGGCATCATTCATTTCCGGTGATTGGACAGTTTGTTCAATGAGCCATTCCAATTTTTTTAAAAGATGATCTCTCAACAGTTGATCATTTTTTTCATCCATTTTTTCATTCCCTACTTGCAAATAAAAAGAAATGTCCGGGTAGCGAAGGTGGATCATTTTGGCATATTGAAAATCCTCTTCATTAAATACAACAACTTTTAAACTGATGTTGCGTTTACGCCCATTTGCCAACAGCTTTTCCAACATCTCATCCAGCAAAGAAAAATTCGTCTTCATTCCAGAGCTGGGCGGTTTTGGCGAAATCGTCAAATCATCAATGTCCAAAAACCACTCTTGGTAGCGTGTTCCTTGTGTTTCAAGCGCCACGCGGTAGCGGCCATTTTTCAACATCGAAATGAATTCATCAAGCCCTTTTATTAAGGCCGGATTGCCTCCCGAGATCGTCACATGGCTGAAACGATTGCCTCCAAGCTCTAAGAGTTCATTCATAATGTCCGTCGCTGTCATTTGCCTAATTTCTTCTTTTAGAGAACCGTCCCACGTAAAGGCGGAATCACACCAGCTGCATGAGTAGTCGCATCCGGCGGTGCGGACAAACATTGTTTTTTGGCCGATGACCATTCCTTCCCCTTGAATCGTCGGTCCAAAAATTTCAATTACAGGGATTTTTTTTGCCATTCATTCATCTCCTTTTTCGGACGGTAAACAACATAGCTTGTCGGCGTTTCCCTCACAAATACTTGCAAACATTTCGGTTGATTTGGCAAAGAGTTCAGATGGTTTTGCACAATTTCCCATATTTTTCGAGCCACGACCTCTGTTGTCGGGAAATCGTTGCCGTTTTCCTCATCAAACAAATCCGAATGGTCGTTCAAAAGGGTATGATCCAGTTTATCGTGAATAATTTTTTTCAGGTGTTGAAAATTCACAAGAAAACCTGATTCGTCAAGCGAATCTCCGCAAACAGTGAGATTGACGAAATAGGTGTGGCCGTGAATGTTGGCGCATTTGCCAGCTTTTTCGTCAGGAATAAAATGCGCAGCGGCAATGTTCATATCCTTGTTCAACTCGTAGCAATAATTATGAAAAACTTGCGGATAGGTTTGCTGAATCATGAGACGTCCCTTCCTTTTTCAGCCAAATATTGCTCCAATCCTCTTTTTCTGAGCACACAAGCGGGGCATTCGCCGCAGCCGTCGCCAATGATTCCGTTATAGCATGTCAACGTTTTTTGGCGAATATAATCAAATACTCCCAACTCATCAGCCATCTTCCACGTTTCCGCTTTATTTCGCCACATGAGCGGAGTATGGATGACAAATTCCTCTTCCATTGCCAAATTGATGGTTACATTGCAAGATTTCACGAACACGTCCCTGCAGTCGGGATACCCGCTGAAATCAGTTTCGCACACACCAGTAACGATATGTTTCGCCCCTAATTGTTTCGCCAAAATGGCGGCAAATGTCAGAAAAAGCAAATTTCTCCCAGGGACAAACGTGTTCGGAAGTTCGCCTTCCTTTTGGACAATTTCCATATCATGGCGAGTCAACGCATTGGGGGCGATTTGATTTAATAAAGACATGTCTAAAATATGATGGGAAATGCCGATGTCCCCTGCTATCCGTTTCGCCGCTTCAATCTCCTGTTGATGGCGCTGGTTGTAATGGAATGTAACAGCGGAAACTTTTTCAAACTGCTTTAGTGCCCAAAACAAACAAGTCGTGCTATCTTGCCCGCCACTAAACACAACAATTGCATGTTTATTTTTCATCTATATAAACGCTCCTTTCCGGATGAACACCGCCTTACACACAGAGGCCAAGAAAAAAGCACCTGATGGTGGGTGCCTTAAGAACATTTAAAAAACTATATCCCAAGGATATAGTTGTCCTTAGTTTTTTATAGAGGGTGTGCTAAAACCTCTCCCATGCTTTCAGAAAAAACATGGACTTTTTATTGAATTGTAATACCATTATATCATCGTTTGCCACTGATGTAAACGGCATCGCTTTTTCACAACATCTCACGATTGTTTTAAGCCTCTGTAACGGGATGTCGTCAACTCTTGAATATATTCTTCCAGCTCCGGCATGTTCTTCTCCCTAGCAAGTTGAATGGAAAGTTCGATATTGTATGGAACGCGAATGTGCTGAATGGAAAAAGGAGCTTTTTTGAGCGAATCAAATTCGCCTTCCAAAACGCAATAGGAAGCTTCCGGAATGTCCAGCGGGTTGCCGACGCTGCCGACATTGAAAAGCGTTTTGCCTGATAAATGTTGAATAAATGCATTGTGAACGTCGCCATAGCCGACCGCATCAGGTTCGTTTTTTTGATAACCCGTTTCATCACTGTTTTCAAACATCGATAATCTCTTTTCAATGGCATCCCACGGCTGGATTCTTTTCCAAATGCTGAAGGGCGATGCATGGAAAAGCCGTACAAAGCGGCCGCTCATGTAAAATTCGATGGAAAACGGCAGTTCCCGCAAGTAACGAATATCATCGGACGATAACTGTTTCTGATGCCAACGGATCACCTCGTTCACATCCGTTCTCGTCATTAAATCATCCCAATTCCCTTTTACGACATGTTCACAAGTTCCCCGAACAATTTGAATCGCTTCCTTTGAATCCGGACCTTTTCCAACGAGATCCCCTAAACAAAAAATACGGCGAATCTTTCGCATGCGGATGTCCTGCAATACTGAATTCAACGCCGGAATGTTCCCATGTATGTCAGAAATGATTGCGACCCGTTCCAAAACTGATTCCTCCTTTTGCTGTCCTTATTTTATCACGAACTTTTATTATCAGGCACTTTTTTGAACATCAGCAAAATTAAAAAGACAATGCTCATATATCCGAACAAAGGATAAAGTGTCGCAATCAACCTTCCATAGCCGATTAAACTGATAAAATAAGCGGAAATGATCATCAACAGAACAAACATTATTCTCAACTTCGCCTTTCTTGTTGGCAATTGCCGCTCTAAACCATATAAATTGCCGATCACAGATGAGATAACCTCTCCGAAAATTACCAAAATATAAATATAGTAAATTCCGGCAAACAACTGCTTTATCAGTTCTGCCATCGGAATCTCGAACTGTTCGGAACGAGGAAAATGCAAAAGGCTAAAATATCCAAAAAATAACATAAGGCTTAAGCCGATTCCGCCCAGCCATCCTCCTAATTTGATCGAATTTTCGTCCTGGATTTCATTTGCGAGCGGCACCAATACAGCCTGCGCCAGCGCCAAGTTAAAGGCTACATATAAAAAACTAGATTTAACAGGTGCAAGCAGTTCTTGAACGGAAAAACCCGGGAGATGGCCGCTTGCCATTGTGCCGGCAAACAAGATCAAGCTGAATAACACGAAGATTGGAACAACAAACAAATTAACGGAGGCCAATCCTTTCACACCGAACAATACGACAATGAACGAAAGACCCATAGTGAAAAAAATGCCCAACTGTTTGGAAAAGCCAAGCTGCTCTTCAAAAATTGCCCCTGCCCCTGAAATCATGACAGAAGTAATTCCGAACAGCATGATAAACATCAAAATGTTGACAAAATAAGAGGCCATCCTGCCAAACAAATATTGATTCAATTGCGAATACGAGCTTGCCTCCGTTTTTTTGCCAATCATCATAACTTTTGTCCCCAGCCAGGAAAATAGAAATGCCGAACAAATTATGCCGATTAACCCGCTTTCCCCATATTTCGAAAAAAATTCAATGATTTCCCTTCCTGTCGCGAACCCTGCTCCGACTACTGTGCCAATATAAACAGAAGCAATTTGCAGGGCATTCATCCATTTATTCGCCATTTTTTCACCTGCCTTTCTTACAATATATGGACAAGAACGGAAAAAAAGAAGAAAAAATTAAATCAAACTACTTGAAAGTCAAAAAAGGTCAAAGTATAATATAGTCAGAAAAGGTCAAATCGACCTCCTTCTATCACTGTTCTTTTTTTAGTCAAATAGTCAAAAAAGGTCAAAATCAATGTTCTTTTGGTCAAAGTTCATCAAAGTCAAAAAGGAGGAATGTTTGATGTTATGTGAAAATTGCCATGAAAAACAAGCCAATGTTCTATTAAATGTGCAAATCAACAATCATAAAAAGCAAATGCGTTTATGCCAAGAATGCTATCAACAATATCAACAAAAAGTGCCAACCGGTTTTTATGGCTGGAACGGATTGGAAGAGTTGTTCCATTCATTTTCTAATTTTGATGCACCAAGTCATTTCCAAATGCCCGAAACGGAAGAGCAAAACGGCCATGTCGGAGGCAAACGGGGAGGTTTTCTCGATCAATTTGGCCGCAATTTAACTGATGCTGCTAGATCAGGCCTTATCGACCCGGTGATCGGCCGCGATGATGAAATTAAGCGTGTGGTTGAAATTTTAAACCGCCGAAATAAAAATAATCCTGTTTTAATCGGTGAACCTGGCGTCGGGAAAACAGCTGTTGTGGAAGGATTAGCATTAAAAATTGTCCAAGGGGATGTCCCGCAAAAATTAAAAAACAAAGAGGTTTATTTGCTTGATGTTTCATCTCTTGTGGCGAACACAGGAATCCGCGGTCAATTTGAACAGCGGATGAAACAATTGATTCAAGATTTGCAAACAAGAAAAAACATCATCTTGTTTATTGATGAAATACATCTCCTTGTCGGCGCCGGTTCTGCTGAAGGTTCGATGGATGCAGGAAATATTTTGAAACCGGCGCTGGCTCGCGGCGAACTTCAAGTAGTCGGTGCAACAACATTAAAAGAGTACCGGCAAATTGAAAAAGATGCCGCATTGGAACGCCGCTTCCAACCGGTTATGGTAAAAGAGCCTTCCATTGAGGAAGCAATCAATATTCTAAAAGGCATTCAAGAAAAATATGAAAAATATCACCACGTTCAATATACGGATGAAGCTATAAAAGCTTGTGTGACATTATCGCACCGCTACATCCAAGATCGCTTCTTGCCTGACAAAGCGATTGATTTGCTTGATGAAGCAGGTTCAAGAGTCAATTTGGGAGCCGAACCTGTGAATGAAAATGAAATTCAAGACCGCCTTCGCCAAATTGCCCGTGAAAAAGAAAAAGCATTAAAAGAAGAAAACTATGAACTTGCCGCGAAGCTCCGTGATGAAGAAACAACATTAGAGAAACAGTTGGAGCAAGGAGTCCAACAAGAGCAGGCAGTCGTTCACGTACACCACATTCAAAAAATCATTGAAGAAAAAACTGGTATTCCTGTAGGAAAATTACAAGAAGATGAACAAGTGAAATTAAAACACTTAAAAGACAATCTATCCAAAAAAGTCATTGGCCAAGAAGAAGCTGTGGAAAAAGTAGCTAAAGCGATCCGTCGCAGCCGCGCAGGATTGAAACCGAAAAACCGCCCAATCGGTTCCTTCCTGTTCGTAGGTCCGACAGGCGTCGGGAAAACGGAGCTGGCGAAAACATTGGCGGAAGAGTTGTTTGGATCAAAAGATGCGATGATTCGGCTGGACATGAGTGAATATATGGAAAAACACTCCGTTTCTAAATTGATCGGTTCGCCTCCTGGTTATGTCGGCCATGAAGAAGCTGGACAATTAACTGAAAGAGTCCGCCGGAATCCGTACAGCATCATTCTGCTTGATGAAATAGAAAAAGCTCATCCGGATGTGCAACATATGTTTTTGCAAATTTTAGAAGACGGACGCTTAACAGACAGCCAAGGAAGAACAGTAAGTTTTAAAGATACCGTCATTATTATGACCTCCAATGCAGGAGTAGGCGAGAAAAAAATTCACGTCGGTTTTAACAATACTGTTGAACAAGAAGCAAACATCCTTGAATCACTCGGTTCGTTCTTTAAACCTGAATTTTTAAACCGTTTTGACAGCATCATTGAATTTCATTCACTCAAAAAAGAAGACTATATGAAAATTGTTGATCTCATGCTTCAAGATGTGATCGAAATGTTGAAAGATCAAAACATTGAGATTGAAGTGACAGACGAGGCGAAGGAAAAACTGGCTGAAATCGGCTATCATCCTTCTTTTGGAGCTCGTCCATTGCGCCGGGTAATCCAAGAGCATGTTGAAAATAAAATTGCCGACCTTCTGTTGGAAGGCGATAAACCGGAAAAACTGCAAGTAGCCGTTGAACATGATGAAATTGTGGTTCGATCTTAAGCCGGCTGTCCGTTTTTTGGACAGCTTTTTTGTTTGTTTTATCAATCACTTTCCTCTTATGAAAGACGCGGCATCGCAACCGCCAATATCGCCCCGTCGCCTCCTCGCCATTTTGACTTGCAGATTTTCACTTTTTCCAAAATCGGAAATATGTTGTTCGAAGCCTTCAAACCGACCAGAAGAGCCCTTTTCTTCGATATCATATTCAAAGCGCCTCCTCATACAATTGATTGGAGGTGTTGAAACAATGAAATTAAGCGATTATTATTTTCTTTGCCTAGCGGGAATTCTATTTTTCTTTAACGGCAGCGGCATCAGCTTTATTCTTTTTCTGGAAAGCTTCGGAAATTTTGTTGGAACAACGGCGTTCCTATTGCTTTCGCTTTTTGCCGTTCTCTTGCTTTCATTAATCGAGGACGCAGCCCGCTATATTTTTTATGTTAAAAGCTTATTGATCGGAAATAGTTTCACGATCATTTTGCCTCTCTATTTTCTTTTCTGGAAAGCGCTCGTTTTTCCGCAAATGTTCAACTAGGAGAGAATTTATTATTCCGCAGAACTAAAATTAATGGGAAGGTGGACGATATAATAAGTGAAATAGAAAGAAAGAGGATTGAATAAACATGGATAAAACATCGATTATAGGGATTATATTAGGAATTGTTGCCATATTTTTAGGGATGGTTCTAAAAGGCGTCAGTCCCACGGTTTTAATTAACCCTGCTGCGATTCTCATCATCATTATCGGCACAATCGCCGCAGTTACCATTGCTTTTCCGACAAATGAAATCAAAAAAGTTCCGAAATTGTTTGGCGTCTTATTTAGAGAAAGGGACACTTATACGATTCAAGAATTGATCGTTTTCTTTACCGAATGGGCGCAAATCGCCAGAAAGGAAGGATTGCTTGCGCTTGAAGCAAAGCTTGATGAAATAGAAGATCCTTTTTTAAAAACAGGGCTCAGCATGGCCATTGACGGCCAACCGGTTGAATTTATCCGTGATGTGTTGACGGAAGAAATCAGCGCAATGGAAGAAAGACATGAATCCGGGGCCGCCATCTTTTCACAAGCCGGCACATACGCACCTACTCTTGGCGTTTTAGGGGCTGTATTAGGTTTGATTGCCGCACTTGCCAATTTGGAAAATGTTGAAGAACTCGGGCATTCAATCAGTGCTGCGTTTGTTGCTACATTGCTCGGTATTTTTACTGGTTATGTATTATGGCATCCTTTCGCCAATAAACTGAAACGGAAGTCGCAGCAGGAAGTGCTTGTTCGGCAAGTGATCATTGAAGGCATTTTGTCCATTTTGGAAGGCCAAGCTCCGAGAACTATCCAGCAAAAATTAGCTTTTTACTTGCCGGAAAAAGAACGGTTAAAGTTTTTAGAAGAGGAAAGTGAGACAACCAATGGCTAGAAGAAAAAAAAATCGTAAAGGACAACATATTGATGAAAGCTGGCTCATTCCTTATGCGGACATTTTGACATTGCTTCTAGCCTTGTTTATTGTGTTATTCGCGCTCAGTTCCATTGACGCCCAAAAATTTCAGCAGCTGGCGAGAGCCTTAAATGCAAATTTTGACGGCGGCGTCAGCGTTTTGGAATATCCAAGTCCGCTTCCGGAAAAAAGTATGGAGAATTTAGAAAAAAATGAAGAGAAAAAAGAGGAGGAAAATGAAACTGAACAAAATGGGCAACAGGCAAGAGAAGAAAGAGGATTGTCAGATGTCCAAAATTCAATCAACCAATACATTGCCAACAATCAACTAAAAGGCAAAATCCAAACTTCAAGGACAGATGAAGGATTGTTGATCACCATTCGGGATGACATTTTGTTTGATTCGGGGAGCGCCCAAATTCGGAAAAAAGATGAAATACTCGTGACAGACATCGCCAAAATGCTGGGAACGAGTCTTCCCCACAACATCGTCATTAGCGGCCATACGGACAATGTACCGATCCATAACTCCGATTTTGATTCAAACTGGCATTTAAGCGTCATGCGGGCAGTCAATGTCATGAAAGTGATTTTAGACAAAAACAAACAGCTTGATCCGAGCAAATTCAGCGCCAAAGGATACGGGGAGTACAAACCGATTGCATCCAATGCTACAGCGGCAGGAAGACAGAAAAACAGACGGGTGGAGATATTAATTTTGCCCAATCAATCAAAGGAACCGAAATGAACGGTTCCTTTTCCATTTTAATAGTTTTTTGCGTGATAGCCTACTTTTTTCAAGAGTTCAATCACCAATGTTTTTTCGTCTTCCGTCAAGACATCCACCAATCCATCTATCAGCTCTTGGTGCGACGGAAACATTTCTTCAATTAATCTTTTTCCGTTCTCAGTAATTTTCGCATAAGTTACCCGGCGATCCTTCGGGCACGCCTGCCGCCTTAACAAACCCTTTTCTTCTAGTTTATCGACAACATACGTGATGCTGCCACTGGCAAGAAGAATTTTTCCGCCGATTTGCTGCAGCGGCTGTTCTCCTTTATGATACAAAAGTTCCAACACCGCAAATTCAGTAGGATTTAATCCAAACGACTGAATATGCTTGCTGACTTGGTCATTCATGGAGCGGTACGCCCTGGAAAGAACGATAAAAAATTTCAGTGACTTTTCAACACTTTTCATATCAGCCAAATCCATCATTCCTTCATTGATGAAATATCTTGAATTATAAATAATTATAATCGAAAAATTAAAAGGTTATAAGTCCATTTTTCAAACATATTTTTAAAAATATTCCCTTTTCTATCCTGATAACATGCTATAATAATCTGAAGACGTAAAAGGAGTAATAAAATGTTGAAACGAAAGCAACAACAGCAATATTTGCTCTATTTTTTCATCGTCCTTCTGCCGACTGCTATTTTTTCTTATTCCATATGGGATAAGCAAGAAAACATGATTAAAAATGAACACCGCCGGGAAGCTTTTTATATGATCAATATTCATAAAGACCAAATCGACCGGCTAATCAATGAAACAATAGCAAGAATGGAAACGATGGCTCTTTTTATTGACCAAGTGGATGATGAAAAGCACATTCAAAAGGTGTTAGCGGATACGGTTATGCAGGAGCCACGTTTTGACGGGCTTTATATCGTCAATTTAAACGGTTCCGTGAAGATGGGAACGCAAAAACTGGCTGATCAGATAATCCTGCAATCGAATCGATGTTTGAAAACGGCGCTGGAAACGAAAAAAACGAGCGTTTCAGATATGCCGAACAATCATCTGATCACCATGTGCACCCCGATTGTCCATCAAAACAATAAAGTTAACAGTTTACTGTATGCAACGTTAAGAATCGATTATATAAAAAACATTATGAACGTTTTAAGCCCCGATTTATATATTGTCGTTAAAAATACGGATAACGAATTTATTTTTAACACAGGCGAAAAACCGGCTGACCCGCAAAAGGAGTACGTGGAAACCGATTTATCGCAGCTGCCTTGGGTGTTGAAAGCGGCCGATACGCCCATTAAACCTGCGGAAATTTCACAAGTGATCGTTCCTTATGCAGCCATTGTTTTTATCTTTTTGAATGTTGTTTTCCTATTAATTCAGTATTATTTATTAAAGCGGAATGCGAAATTGGAAAAAGAAAGAATTGAGGCGCAAAAGCTTGAACTGATCGGAACGCTTGCGGCAAGCACAGCTCATGAAATCAGAAACCCTCTGACAGGCATCAGCGGTTTTATACAATTACTAAAGAAAAAATATCAGTCAGAAGAAGATCAACAATATTTTTCCATCATTGAACAAGAAATCAACCGGATTAATGAGATCGTCAGCGAATTTCTTGTACTCGGCAAACCGACGGCTCATAAACATAAACATTATAATCTGATTCAAATTATTGATGAAGTGTCTCCGATCATACAATCGGAATGCAATCTTCATCATGCAACGCTTCAGATCAAAATGGACCGCAGTGAACCGATTTGGATATACTGTACAAAGGATCATATTAAGCAAGTGATATTAAATTTAACAAAAAATGCTTTGGAAGCTGTTGATCGTGAAGATGGAGCCCTCACCATTGCCGCCCATAGAGAGGAAGAGCTGGCTGTCATTCAAGTGATGGATAACGGCAAAGGAATCCCGGATGATTTGCTAGAAAAAATTTTCGACCCTTTTTTTACAATGAAAGACAACGGAACCGGACTTGGCCTTGCCATTTGCAAACGAATTGTCGATATGTATGACGGCGATATTCATATTAACAGCAGCATCCATCAAGGAACAACCGTTACATTAAAGTTTCCCGCGGCCAAAACACCTTCAGAAAAACAGGGCTCCTAAACATCCGCTTTGCGAGCCCTTTTACCTAGCATGGTACCTTGACAGGCGGCTTTTTTGTTTTTCTGTTTTTCTTTTTCGAATACGTATTTTCCCAAAAGCTTTCCATATCATTTGATACAGAAGACGCAAACAGATGAAAATAGAGAAGAAAACTAGGAAGCCCCATAAACCTTGAACCACATCTTCAAATTCCATATTTCCGCGGTTGGTGATTTTTTGTTGGATTTCGATTGCAAAGACAACAACAAGCAAAACGGTAAATGTATAGATAAAAGATAAACATGATATGCTGTATTTCGCAATATATTTAAAAACAGAATGGGTGGCGAGAAAAAAGGCCATTCCGAAAATGCCGATGATCCAAAAATGCAAGTCTTTATCATCTATGTCAAGACCTAGCATGTCAACAACCGCAAAGATTTGATCGTGCAAATCATTGATGGTGTCGACAATGAATAAAATGGCTTCTTTCATACAGATCTCCTTCTCTTATTGATAAAATGTTAAATCTATTATAAAACATAATTATCGGAAATCATCTCTTTTTTTGGCAAAGGGGGCAAAGATATGAATGAAGTCTACATCGGGAGCTTTTTATCCGCTATGTCGACTGGACTAGGAGCAATCCCGATTCTTTTTTTGCAAAAGACGATAAAGCATAGAGGAAGAGACTTGCTGTTGGCATTCAGCGCTGGCATCATGATGGCAGCTTCCATGAGGGGATTGATTCCGGAATCGCTTGCATACGGAACGATTGGGAGCATGTGTGTCGGATTGTTTCTCGGAGTCATTGTATTAACCATTTTGGAAAAAAACATTCCTCATATTGAATTGGGGCACACGAAAAAAGGGTTACAATTTGACGAAAAAGCATTGCTCATCATTTCAGCGATCACTCTGCATAATCTGCCGGAAGGGCTTTCCGTCGGTGTCAGTTATGCCTCTGAAACACAAGAACTCGGTCATTTAATCGCTCTGGCCATCGGGCTCCAAAATGCGCCTGAAGGATTTTTAGTGGCTCTTTTTTTAATCAACCAAAATATTTCAAGATTGAAAGCATTTATCATTGCCACATTGACAGGTGCGATTGAAATCGTGACTTCGTTTATTGGTTTTTATTTGACAACCTTTGTTGAATCTCTTCTATCTTACGGCCTTGCCTTTGCAGCCGGAGCAATGCTTTTTATCATTTATAAAGAATTAATACCTGAAAGCCATGGGGACGGCCATGAACTAACATCCACTTATTCCTTCATCGTCGGTATATTATTTATGCTCATTATTACGGAACTTTTCTAAGATGACTCGCATGTCTTTCAGCGAGTTTTCTTTTTTATGTTAACATGGAGCATAAGCATTAAAATCCCCATGAGACATTTTGGAAAAATGGCTGAATATCCCCATTGTTTCTTAAGATCAACTGATATTCGTTCAATAACTTGTCCAGTTCTTGGCTGATCTCAATCGTCTCTTTGCTGTTGAGGCCGGTGATCTGCGCCATTTCGATCATTTTTTGTCTTTTGATTATAATTTCAATGATCAGCTTCTCTTTTTGTATTTCCTCCTCCACTGACATTTTTTTCACAACCTCCTTCCAAAAATCGAGTCCTTAAGAGAAACGCACTCGGTTATTATTACAGATTCTACTATATTTGTAAATAGATTCGCAAAATTAGACAAATTTTTTATGCAGCAAAAATTGTTTTCTCATTTTAAGGGGAAGATTAAAAAAAATCGGGAAAATAACTAAGGGAGCATGAAATTGCTCCCTTCAGTCTTTCATTCTCACCGCTGTTCCAATTGCGACGACCATCATCATTCCGTCTCTTAACGTTTCAAAATCAAGATCAACTCCAACGATTGCATTTGCACCCAATCTTTCAGCCTTTTCTTTGATCTGTTGAAGAGCGATTTCTCTTCCTTCCGTCAAGCTTATTTTCATACGTGCCGCTTCTTCCTCCGACAATATCGGTAATGCCTGCCAGAAAATCGCGGACGATGTTAGCGCCAAGAATGGTTGTTCCGCTGCCAATCCCTAAATACTCTTCAATTTCTTTTCCTTGCAATGTATTGGTTGTTGTTGTGATCAACATCTCCATTTTCCCCAACCTGCTTTCGTTTGCATGATTTACGTTCATAATCAAAAAAATGTTTCAATTCTTTTTCACAAATCTTCTACTTTTTTTGCAAGATGTAGTAAAATTGTAGCAAAAGGCGAAACTTCTCTGTTTATTCAATCGTATATTTCGGTAAACCTTATATATAGGAGTCGATAAAATGAGATCGTTCATTTTGTTTTTGACAAGAAGCACGGCAGCTTTTTTCTCAACCGTTTTTGTTTGGTTAATTTCTTTTTTCGGATTTGATCAATCATTTTTCTCATCATCCTGTTATGCCATTGCAGGGGGAGTTGCCGTCTATTTCCTTCTCAAAACGTTGCAGAAGAAGCAATGGTTAAAACAAAACGGGTTAACAGGAAGAGAATACAAATATATTTCGGATAATTTAAAAGAGGCGAAACAGAAAATTTCCAGGCTGCAGCGCACCCTATTCAAAGCCCGTTCCATTGAAACGATCCAACAGTTAGTCGAAGCGGTTCGTCTGTCAAAACGCATTTATCGGATTGCGGAAAAAGAACCGAGACGTTTCTATCAAGGAGAACAATTCTTTTTCTATCATTTGGATTCGTGTGTAGAGCTCGCGGAAAAATACACATACCTTGCTTCGCAGCCGATACGAGATCAAAACATCCGTGCATCATTAGGGGAAACAAAGCGGATGCTGTCTCATATTTGCTCTTCTCTAGAGAAAGATTTAATTGCCGTATTATCCGATGATATCGATCATCTTCAATTTGAATTAAATGTTGCGAAAAAGCAAGCGTTAGAGCGAAAAGAAAGGTGATTGCATTGGTCAATAAAAAGGAAATGGATCTCATGGATGAACTTTTGTCAAACCCTTTCGGTGACAGTCAAGAGCAGACATTGCCGATTCAGGAATCTGGAGAAAAAAATGCATGGAAACTCATTGACAAACTTCCTGCAGAACATCGGGAAAAAGCTATTCAACTCGCCTCGCAAATTGATCATAAAAATCGGCATTCAATCGTTCAATTTGGAGCAAGCGCCCAACAAAAACTTTCAAGTTTTTCCCATGAAATGCTCAATTATGTTCAAAAGAAAGATATTGGCCCTGTTGGCGACATTTTAACAGAGTTGATGAACAAACTGGAACAAGTAAAACCGGAAGAGCTCGTTCCGGAAAAACGAAACGTTTTTGCCCGCCTTTTCGGCAAAATTTCAAATTCCATTCAGGAACTATTGTCAAAATATCAAAAAATCGGCTCACAAATTGAACGAATCACAGTGAAATTAGAGCAATCAAAATCAGTTCTTCTTTCTGACATCAAGATGCTCGATCGTCTGTATGAATACAATAAAGAATACTTTCAAGCGCTGAATATTTATATTGCTGCCGGGGAATTAAAGCTGGAAGAGCTCCACACTAAAATCATTCCGGAGCTTAAGAAAAAAGCGGAGCTGGCAGAAGATCAAATGGCGGTTCAAGAAGTGAATGACATGATACAATTCGCAGACAGGCTGGAGAAGCGGATTCATGATTTGAAATTATCTAGGCAAATCACAGTCCAAAGCGCCCCGCAAATCCGAATGATTCAAAATATGAATCAAACATTGGCGGAAAAAATCCAATCATCCATTTTAACCGCTATCCCTTTATGGAAAAACCAAATTGCCATTGCACTTACCCTTTACCGGCAAAAAGGGGCGCTTGAGGCACAAAAACAAGTAACAAAAACGACTAACGAGCTGCTGTTAAAAAATGCTGAAATGTTAAAAACGAACACAATCGAAACCGCAAGAGAAAACGAACGCGGAATCGTTGATGTTGAAACATTGAAAAAAACACAGGAAGATCTCATTTCAACGATTGAAGAAACGATCCGTATTCAACAGGAAGGACGGATGAAACGGCAGCAAGCCGAACAGGAGCTTCTACAGCTTGAAAACGACTTGAAATCAAGGCTTTTGCAATTCAAATCAGAATAAAACGAAACAAACTTCCCCGAAAAAATTGTTTCAAAAGCTTTCATTCGGAAAAACCGGATAAACAACTTTTTTCTATTTTGTTAAAAAATATCCGCCTTTCGCCGAAATGGTTGGAGAAAGGCGATACTTTCCCTTCTTGAATCACTCCCATCCCCTTGCAGCCCCAAATATACAAGTGGATGGTTTTTCACTTTAATCGGGCAATTGCCGCTTCTCCCCTCACTCTTCTTTCACTTTAATCAAACTGACACTTCCTCCATTTGCTTTAAATGATGAATGACATCATAAAACGTATCAAAGCTTCTATGATTTAAACCTAATTGACGGCATTTTTCAAAAAGAAAATCTCTTGCAATCACAATATCGGCCAGCTTTGCCGCTTCCAAATCCGTAATCGAATCCCCAATAACGATTACGTAGTGATCATTGGAAGCAATCTTGCGAATAATCGATGCCTTGCATAATCCGCAATGTTGATCACAATGTTCATCACATTCATGAAGCCATTCAATGTTGATAAAATCCCCTGAAAAATCGGCGTTATTGCAAAAAATATGATCTTCCGGAATAAGCGGTTTTAACAACGGTTTCACAAAAAAATCCATTCCGCTGCTGACAACATATAATGGCAATTTGTTTCTTTTCGTATATTCGACAAGTGCTTGAAACCCTTCACGAATTTCGGCTGTTGATAACACATATTCAATCACATCGTATACTTTGTAGGAGAGCAACAGCGAAAACATTTGTTCCAATCCTTCTTTAACGGATATTTTTTCCGACAACATTTTCTCCTTAAGCCTCTTCCATTCGGGAGGCGCAAATTTTTTCATGATGGCAACAACGGTGTCTTCTTTTGTGATTGTTCCAACAAAATCACATATGATAAGCGGTTTTTTCATCCTTTCACCTCTACGATAGAACTTACACAAATAAAAAACCTCTTTTCGCAGCCTTGCGAGAAGAGGTTGGAAGTTTCATTTACGAAACATCCTTATCTCTCAGCAACATGCTGCAAGAATTAGCACCGTGCTTAAAATAAGCCGGTTGCCGGGCTTCATTGGGCTCGTCCCTCCGCCTGCTCTTGATAAGAATGTATGGCATATAAATTTTTTCGTGTTAAATTAATTCGGATTATGCCAGTCTTTCAGCTATTTGTCAATCCTTTTTTGCGAACTTTAAAAAATATGTAATATGTAAAAGATAAATAAGCGAATCATGAAAATCAACGGTTTTCCCTTTCAAAAGCTTGCGAAGAAACTGTTCCCCTTTTTCGGAAACTGCTGATCCGGCCAAAAGCCGTATGGAAAATAAGAAAAACATATCGAAGGAAAGCCTTTGGGAACCCGAAGCAAAGCGTTTTCGTGCTCACCCAATACACCTCTTGAATTTCTCACAAAATACCGTATATTGGAATTATCTACTTGTAAAGAATCAACGTCAGGCGGTGATGAGATGGAAATCACAATCTCTTGTTTGCAAACGAATATTTTTCCCTGCAACCCGGAGCTAAATATTGAACATATGAAAAACAAGCTTATGGAAGCAATGAATAAGGCGCCGGACATTGTCGTCATGCCGGAACTTTGGACGACCGGATATGATCTTGAACGTTTCTCTTACATCAGTGATGCAGAAGGAAGCATCACAAAATCTTTTTTAAGCAAATGGGCGAAAGCTTACAATATCCATATTGTGGGCGGTTCCGTCGCTAAAAGAACGAACCAAGGCATTTATAATACGATGTATGTTGTGAATCGGAACGGAAGGATCATCCATGAATACAGCAAGCTTCATTTGTTTCGATTAATGGATGAAGACAAATATTTACAATCCGGGCAAGATGATAGCTATTTTGAGTTGCCAGGCATCCCGGCTTGCGGGGTGATCTGTTATGATATCCGTTTTCCTGAATGGATCCGGATTTCCGTCTTAAAAGGGGCAAAAATTTTATTTGTTGCCGCCGAATGGCCGAAGCAGCGCTTGGATCATTGGCGGACGCTCCTTTTAGCACGCGCGATCGAAAACCAATGTTTTGTTGTCGCTTGCAATCGTGTCGGATCTGACGGAAAAAATGATTTTGCAGGCCATTCCATCATCATCGACCCGTGGGGAGAAGTAATGGCCGAAGGAGGCGAACAGGAAGAGATTGTCACGGCAAAAATTGATTTGAACAAAGTGGTTCAAGTGCGGGAAATGATTCCGGTTTTTGCTGACCGCCGACCTGATTTTTATACATGTGAATAATTGATGACTCCCCATGAGTATATCAAAGGGATCATTACAGAAAAAAGAACCCTTTCAAAGCCATTTCGGGGCAAAATCAGCATATTGTTTCGCTAAACTCTGCGGCTTTTTCCGAAGAGTTTTAAATTCTATCCATTATAATGAACAAACGCGCTTCTCCAAATCCAGCAAAAAAGCTTTTTTATCTACTTGATTTCCTGCATAGCCGACAAGTTTTCCATTTTGGCCGATCACCCGATGGCACGGAACAATAATCGGAAGCGAGTTCGCCTTGTTTGCTTGGCCTACCGCCCTGACTGCTCTCGGATTTCCGATAGCTGCTGCTACCTCTTGGTAACTGCGGACTTGGCCGAACGGAATATTCATCAGTTCTTTCCAAACTTTCTCCTGAAATGGAGTACCGCTTTGCTGAAAAGGAAAGGTGAATTCGGTTCGTTTTCCTTCAAAATATTCTTCCAGCTGCTTTGCCGCCTCTTTTAAAAGCGGTGTGGCTTTGTTTAAAACATGAGGAGAGCCGAGAAGCTTCTCCCATTCATTCTCATCCATTAGGACAGAGATTATGATCCCGTCTCTTTCAACTATTCCTATTTCTCCAAGCGGAGTCGAAATAGCACTGAAATAAACCATAACACACCTCAAATGTCTATTTTTCGATTGGGAGTGAAATATAAAAAGTGGTTCCATGTCCGACTTTGCTTTTTACTTTCACTTTTCCTTTATGTTCTTCAATAATTTTATAGCTGACCATAAGTCCCAGGCCAGTTCCCCTGTCCTTCGTTGTATAAAAGGGTTCTCCGAGCCGTTTTAATTTATCTTTGGAAATTCCCGGTCCTTCATCTTGTATGGCAATTTGCACCCATTTGTCGTTTTTTCGATGTATGGACACAAATATATTTCCGCCATTTGGCATAACCTCAATGGCATTTTTCAAAATATTGATGAACACTTGCTTCAATTGATTTGGCTCACAATAAATGTCAGGGACGTTTTCATACTCTAAATAGATTTGCACATTCACCAATATCGCTTGGGCATTCAGCAGGTCAATCGTATCTTTCATGATTTTAATGATATTTTTCTGCTCGAATCGCACCGCCTGTGGTTTGGCCAAAATAAGAAATTCAGTGATGATCGATTCGATTCTTTTTAACTCGGAAGTAATTACATTGAAATATAATGAATGATCCTCTTTTATGCTTCCTTGCAAAAGCTGAATGAATCCTTTTAATGCTGTCATTGGATTCCGAATTTCGTGGGCGATTCCGGCTGCCAGCTCACCGACAACATTTAATGTATCGGATTTTCTTAGACATTCTTCCATTTCTTTCCTTTCAGTAATATCACGAAAAATCGCCAAATTCATGTTTTCAATTATGCTCCGTTTAAAGGAACATTCAATGATTCTTTCTTGCCCGTTTTTCAATGTTAACACAAATTCTTTTGTTAATCCATTCTGATTCCAATCATTCATATTTTTTATGGAAAACAGTTCCAACAGACAATATTGATCTATTTTTTTGTTTGATAATCCTAAAATTTGTTTTGCCACCGGATTTGCATCGACAATCATCCATGAATCATCAAACAAAACAATTCCGTCCATGGCGCCGTTAAAAACGTTGCGAAACTTTTGTTCGCTTTCCCGAAGCTCTTTTTCCATCCGTTTTCGGTCGCTGACATTTCGTAAAATGGTCATATGGGTCCGTTCTTTCGGATTGTATTTTGAAGTGAATTCCAGTTGTTTCTTTTGTCCGTTCGGCATATAAAACATCAGTTCTTCTCTTATAGCACCTGTTTTCAAGTAGTGATGTATAATTTTCCGAAATTTCGGATCCCTCCGATTAATAAATTGCAGCAAATTGCTTTTCAACAGATTGTGAATAGGAAGTTCAAATATGCGGCAAGCCCATTGGTTGGCTTTTTGAATGTTTCCTTTTTCATCCCAAATAATGATGGCATCGAGTGCATTTTCAAATACTTCTCTAAATCTTTCTTCGCTTTCAATTAATTGTTGTTCCATTTTTCTTTTCTCGGTTATATCGCGCATGATGGACATGTAAAAGCCGTTGAATATATTCGAAGTGATCGTATATTCAAAAGTTCTCTTTGCGCCGTTTTTTAATTTTACCGGAAGTTCCCCTTTCATTCTTCCTTTTTTTTGAATGGTTTCCATAAAGGAAGAAGCCATTTCATCCGATTCAATAAAATCGGAAATTTTATGCTTGTTCAATTCGTTCGGATTAATGCAAAAACTTGAACAAAATGAATTGTTCGCATCAACAAAAAATCCTTTATGATCAATGATGGCAATCCCGTCAACGGCTCGTTCAAATAAATCCTGAAAAAGCTGATCATTGATTGACTGTTCACGTTCAAGCAGCTTTCTTTTGGAAACATCCCGCAAAATCAGCAGATTATATGATTCAAACACTTTTTCACATAAGCTGTATTCCACATATTTAATCCGTCCGTTTGGCAATTTCAGCAAACATTCTTCTTCATAATCCCCTTTATCATCATTGCATGTTTTGAAATTCCAATCACCGTTCGGCATCATAAATATGAAATCTTGGAACGATTTTTTCATCAATTCCTCGCAAGTCATTTCAAACAATCGGCAGGCGGCCTGATTCACCATATAAATTTGATCATTCGGATCCAAGAGCACCATGGCATCCAATGAATGGTCAAAAAGTCGATAAAAATTGTCCAGCTTTTTTCTCAGCTTTTCATTTTCCTCATTTGCTTTTTTCCAACGTCTCATCCATAGGCTGCCTTCTAATGTCATCACCTTTTGCTTCATTGTTCCCACCCCTTATTTGACACACTCTCTCCGCTTTTTCATTTTCTACAATTCCCCGCTAAATTCCTTCATTTCTTAAAAATTTGGGAATTTTGTTATATCTTTTCCATACTGTATGCCATACAGAAAAGTTTACAAATATAAAAATTTTGCTTATAGTTGAATATGGTATGTAGAAGTGGATAAAAATGATTTTTTGATACAAATTGCTTTTGAAGGTGATGTTATGAAAGAACGCGACAATTATTTTGATAATGCCAAATTTGTCTTGATTTGCCTCGTCGTGTTCGGTCATTTTATACGGTCAACGATTGAAGAAAATGATTTCATGATGAATTTGTACAAGTTTATTTATACGTTTCACATGCCTGCGTTTATCTTAATTTCCGGCTATTTTGCGAAAGGGTTTAAAAAGAAAGGATATGTCAAAAAAATAACGAAAAAGCTGATTTTCCCTTATTTGATTTTCCATGGAATTTATACGGTGTACTATACGTTAATCAAGGGGGAAAATTTTCTTTCATCGATGGATCCCTTAAATCCTCACTGGTCCCTCTGGTTTTTGATCAGCTTGTTTTTCTGGAACATCATGCTCTTTCCTTTTTCAAAACTGAATAAATTCGCGGCTCTTTTCATCTCATTTGCCATTGGAATCTTGGCTGGCTACTTTGATTTCATCAGCAACTATTTAAGCCTTTCGCGCACGTTCGTTTTCCTTCCCATCTTTTTGGCCGGATTTTATTTGAATAGCGGACATTTCCGTTCCATCGTCAAATGGCCGATGCGCTTAACAAGCTTTATTGCTTTATCGTTGATCTTTGTTTCTTACTTTCACCTTTCTTTTGACTACGAATGGCTGTTTGGCTCCAAACCGTATTCTGCCTTTGGCGATCCTGATTTCACATCAGCTTTGACGAGACTTGGATTTTATTTGTTGACATTTGTGACGACGTTCGGTTTTCTTTCCTTCATTCCAAGAAAACGCTACTTTTTTACAAAATGGGGGGCAAGAACATTTTATGTATATTTGCTTCATGGATTCATTATCCAAACGATCAGGGAGAGCGAATTGGAAAATTGGGTGATGGAAATAGAAAATACTTTGATCATTGCCGTAATCTCAGTCATGATCACCTTTATCCTGTCCAGCAATCCCGTGAAAGCATTTACCCAGCCAATAATTGAACTCCGGGCAACGCAACTGAAAAAATTAGTAAAAATTCATAATTAAACCGGGCGCAAAAGAGTGCACCCGGTTTTTCACTGCCGTTTAAGGCTTCGCTTCAATTACTTTCAAAAGGCAATTTTCTCTCCCTTTCTCTATAAATCTTCGACAATGAGATAAGCAGTTTTCACCGGCCCGTGCACACCGACAACTAAATTCATTTCAATATCAGCGGAATTGCTCGGTCCGGAAATAAAATTTATGCAAGAAGAAATGTCCTCTCCCCGTTCCTGCATTTGATGAATGAGTTCCGCTGCCTGCGTCATCCGAGGAACAATCGTACTTTTTGGAATGATTGCGATATAAGTTGTCGGCAAAAGGCTGACAGCCCTTCCTTTCCCGCCTCCATTAAATAATACAACTGTTCCTGATTCAGCAAGTGTCAAATCGCTAAAAGTGATGCCAACGTTTGCTTTTTCGGCCATTTTCAAATTTTCTTCTCCATTTTCCGGATTCCATATATAAACGTCCATCCCTTCGCTCGGCAGTTCCTTTTCAAGAAATGTTGCTAGACCGAAAGCTTCAAACCTTGGATCGTCCCAAACCGTCACAGGGCCTCCTCCATAAAAGTCAATTGCTTCCTTCAGCATACTTTTCAATGTTTGTTTTTCCGCTTTATAAACGTCCACATGAATATTTGCGCATTGCTTGATCAATACATTAACTAACTCATCTGTTGACGCTCCTGCAAGAACTTTTTGTTGAGGGTGATATGACCATGCCGGCCGCCTTACCCCTTCCGTTCGGACTTCCCTTTTTAAACGATTGGCAATCGTTTTCAAGAAGAAGTCGCGATTTTGAACAGTGCCTTTCATGAACGACCACCCACCCCGTTTTTGTGCTCTTTAAACCAATTTCGAAAACTGTTCTTTTCGGGTGCGGGGAATTCGCGAATCGATGTCCATGCCTTTAGCGGTCCAATACCGTTTGAGATAATCCCTTCTTTCGCAAACGGTTTCAAAGCGTTTGGCGCTATCTTTGTTCCCCACTTGTAAAGTTTTTGGTTGGCCGCTCCCAAACCGAAAGCCTTCATGGCCATTTTTTCGCTGATTGGCGCCCGTCCTTCTTTTTCCACAATAACCTGTCTGTGTTTTAATAATAGCTCATGCAAAGGAATTTTAACAGGGCAAGCTTCCGTACATGCCGCACAAAGCGTTGAAGCATAGGGCAGTTCTTTGTAGTCGTCATATCCGCCGATCAATGGCGACAACACCGCACCAATCGGACCGGAATAAATCGATCCATATGAGTGGCCGCCGATATGCCGGTAAACTGGACAAACGTTTACACATGCCGCACAGCGAATACATTGTAATACGGATTGAAATTCAGTTCCTAAAATATTGGATCTGCCGTTATCCACAATCACTAAATGAAATTCTTCCGGTCCGTCTACATCCCCTTCTTCTCTCGGTCCGGTTAAAACGGTTACATAGCTGGTCAGTTTCTGGCCAACAGCACTTCTCGTCAGCAGGCTGACAAGGACATCCAGCTCTTCAAATGTCGGCACAATCCGTTCCATTCCCATAACGGTAATTTGCGTCTTCGGAACAGTTGTGACCATTCTGGCATTCCCCTCGTTTGTGACAAGACAAAATGAACCCGATTCTGCGATGGCAAAATTGCAGCCTGTTATTCCTACATCAGCTGTTAAAAATTCGTTTCTGAGCATTTGCCGCGCATGAAGGGCGAGTTCTTCCGGTTTTTCCGTCTTTGTATAACCGAGTTTTTTCATAAAGACATCGCGGATTTGCTCCTTATTTTTATGCAAGGCGGGTGCCACAATATGGGAAGGAGGATCATGATCATCGACTTGCAGAATATATTCCCCAAGATCTGTTTCAATGACTTGGCAACCCGCTTCTTCCAAGCTTTGGTTCAAATGAATTTCTTCCGTAACCATCGATTTTGATTTGACGACCTTTTTCGCTTCCTTTTGTTCAATAACACCGCGAATATAATTTCTTGCTTCTTCCGCCGTACTGGCAAAGAAAACATGTCCTCCTCTTTTTGCAACATTTTCGCTTAACTGGAACAAATAAAAATCCAAATTGTCCAATGTATGCTTGCGGATTTGTTCACCGAGAGATCTCCATTCTTCCCAATTGCCCAGTTCTTCAGCAGCTTCTAATCTTCTTTGTCTCAACCGTTCCTGCGCATCGGCAACGGCATTTCGCATAAAGTCATTTTTTAAATTTGTTTCCAGTCTTTGTCCGAAAGGCTGATCGCTAATTTTCATCGCCATCGTTTTCCCCTCCCTTATTCCACGCTGTTTAACACTTCGGCAATGTGCATGACTTTAACAGGTTTACCTTTCCTCATGATCCGGCCGCCAATATTCATTAAACAGCCGCAATCCGCTCCGATTAAATAATCGGCCCCCGTTTCTTCAATGTGGCGAACTTTTTCATCGACCATTTGCTCTGAAATTTTTTCCATTTTGACCGAGAATGTTCCGCCAAAACCGCAGCAATCATATGCGTTTTTTAACGGAATGACCTCCAAACCTTTCACATTGGAGAGCAGCTTAAATGGCGCATCTTTTACTGCCAAAAGGCGCGTCATATGACAGGAGGTGTGATACGTCGCTTTTCCATGCAGCGTTGCCCCCACATCTTCCACCTTCAATACATTGACAATGAATTGTGTTAATTCATATGTTTTTTCCGCCAGTTTTTTTGCTTTTTCTCCCCATTCGGGATCATCGGAGAAAATTTGCGGATACTCATGAAACATTGTTGCACACGAACCGGAAGGAGTGACAACATATTCAGCGTCTTCAAATGTTCGTATCATGTTTTTCATCGCCCTTTTAGCATCGCTTACATAACCACTGTTAAAAGCAGGCTGGCCGCAGCAAATTTGACCTTCCGGAAATTCAACCTGACAGCCGAGCCGTTCCAGCAGTTCGACCGCAGCTTTTCCCACAGAGCCGTTAAAAACATCTACTAAACAAGTAACAAACAAGGAAACTTTCATTTTTGCTCCCCCTTGTAAATCGTTTTATCTATGAAACCCTTTACATTCACTTTAGCGCTTTTTATTTTTTAAGTCAACCGGTCATCAGATGACTCTGTTTTGTTATATAAACGACCTTGTTCATTATTTCGCATTTTTGCAAATGTTTCATTTATACTGTTGATTTGCTACTATATATTATGATTAGAACAATCAACTAATGGGTGCGGATTTTGATAATGAGGTGAAAAATCCTGTGAAATATAAAGAAATAAAACGGAAAAAAATTTATGAGCAAGTAGCGGAAACGATTTTTGACATGATAAAAGAGGGGGTGCTCAAACCCGGTGACAAATTGGACTCGGTTCAACAATTGGCCGAAAATTTTCAAGTGGGCAGAGCGGCGATCCGTGAAGCTTTAAGCGCCTTGCAAGCAATGGGATTGATCGAAATGAAACAAGGAGAAGGAACATATGTCCGCTCATTTGATCCTTCCATGATATCCTTTCCCATTTCGATTGCGGCGTTAATGAAAAAAGAGGACATTGTTCACTTAATGGAAGTAAGGAAACTTTTAGAAGTCGGTACAGCTGCAGTCGCTGCCCGAAAGCGGACGGAGAAAGATTTAAAAACAATGGAGCATGCGCTTGATCGCATGCGGGAAGGACTTGGAAATAAAGAACTTGGCGATGAAGCTGATTTTCTTTTCCATATGGCAATTGCTGAAGCTTCCCAAAATCCGATGTTAATAAACTTGATGAATAATATTTCAGGTTTGATGATTGAGACGATGCGAGAAACAAGAAGAATTTGGCTGTTTTCCGATCAAACTGCAAGCGAGCAGTTATTAGATGAACATATGCTCATTTTCGAAGCGATCCGTGAACAAAAGGAAGATCTTGCACAACAACAAATGAACAGACATTTGGTCAATGTTGAAAATGTGCTGGCAAAATTTTTTCAGGAAGCTCCCATTTCCAACCAAAACGAAGTGAAATAAGAAAACTATTTTTATGCTGCAATTTTTCAATTCAAAAGGAAAAAGGTGCAAAACGATGAACATAGTTGTGAGTGCTTTAAATGCAAAATACATCCATACAAATTTGGCCATCCGCTATTTAAAAGCATATGCAAAGCCGGAATTTGATGTTCAAATGAGCGAGTATACAATTAAAGATCCGGCGATGAACATTGTGACCGATCTTTTCCGAAAAAATCCTCGAATATTGGGATTCAGCTGCTACATTTGGAACATTGAAGAAACGATCAAAGTGATCAAAATGTTGAAAAAAATAAAACCGGAGCTGTTGATCGTGTTAGGAGGCCCTGAAGTATCTTATGATACAAAAGAGTGGATGGAGAGAGTTCCGGAAATCGATTTTATTGTCATCGGCGAAGGGGAAGAAACGTTTAAGCAGTTTTTACAGGAAGCCCACGGAAACCAAGAATGGGAAAAAGTGAGCGGACTTGCTTTTAGGAGAAATGGGCAGATTTTCATAAATCCGCAGCGAAATAAAATCGATCTGCGCAAAATGCCGTCGCCGTTTCGCTTTGAAGAGGATTTGCCGCATCTCTCCAAACGAATCACGTATATCGAAACAAGCCGCGGATGTCCGTTCAGCTGCCAATTTTGTTTGTCTTCCATTGAGGTTGGTGTTCGTTATTTTGACCGGGAAAAAATTAAGGAAGATATTCGTTTCTTAATGAAAAATGGTGCGAAAACGATCAAATTTGTCGACCGCACTTTTAACATCAGCCGCAAGTATGCGATGGACATGTTTCAATTTTTAATCGACGAGCATGTGCCGGGAGTCGTTTTTCAATTTGAAATTACCGGGGACATCATGCGTCCGGAAGTGATTCAATTTTTAAACGAAAAGGCGCCGAAAGGGTTGTTCCGGTTTGAAATCGGAGTTCAATCGACAAACGATTTGACGAATGAACTAGTAAAAAGGAAACAAAACTTCGCCAAACTGTCCAGAACAGTGAAAATGATCAAAGAAGGCGGAAAAATTGATCAGCATCTTGATTTAATTGCTGGGCTTCCTGAGGAAGATTACCATTCCTTTAAAAAAACGTTCAACGATGTATTTGACTTAAGACCGGAAGAATTGCAGCTCGGATTTTTGAAGTTGCTGCGGGGAACCGGTTTAAGAATTGGAGCCGATCATTACGGCTACGTTTACATGGATGTGGCGCCATACGAAATATTGTCCAACAACGTCCTTTCTTTTCATGACATTTTAAAAATTAAACAAGTAGAAGATGTCCTCGAAAAATATTGGAACGATCACCGCATGGACGCAACGATAGAATTTTTGGTCAAAAACGTCTTTGATACACCTTTTGATTTCTTCCAGCAATTTGGGGCGTATTGGGATGAGCGCGGCTGGGCAAGAATCGGCCATCAGCTTGAAGATTTGTTCAAGCGATTGTTTGCATTTTTGAAAGAAAATGAGCCGGAACACCTAGACGTTGCGGAAGGATTTATGAAATACGATTATTTGTGCAGCCAAAAAACGAAGCCGAGGAAGCCTTGGTGGGAAGAAAAGCTTCCAAAAGAAGAGCAATCATCCATTTATCAAACGATTTTGCAAAAACCAGAGCTGCTTGGCGAATCTTTCTTAAAATTATCACTTTCGGAAAAAGATTTGTACAAACATACTGTGTTGGAAAAGCTTCCGTTTGATCCTGAATTATTTGTCAAAAAAGGGCTGCTGATGAGAGAACCGACCATCTTGCTTGTTTATTATGATCCAGCGGAAAAAACTGCTCATCCTTTCACTTTTCCGTTGACGGCACTCAAAAAGGCGGCGGAAGCTTAGCAGCTCCCGCCTTTCTGACGTTTTTTGCTTCCTTGCAAAATATCGTATATTTTTGCTGCATTCGGATCCCCTAGTTCGCTGCCGAACTCTGCATCTTGTTTGGCTTCCTTTTTATTTTTTTCAATCCCTTTCTTTCTATCCATTTGTTTTCCATTTGCTCCTTTTTTCTTCAGTTTGTCCTTTTTTATGGCTAGGCGAGCAAGATTATTGTACAGGCAGGCTTTTCAACAGCGTTTCGCCTGTTTGCGCTGCTTCACTCTAGCCTTGTATTGCTTGCGGTTCATCACCCTTTATTTTTTTCAGATGAAAACCATTTATTCAATGACTTTAGTTGCGCCTTGAATTTTTTGTTTCCTAAGGTGATGTGTCCATAAAAAAGGGGGTGACCGAAAAATGGTTTTTCAGCCCAATCATGAAAAAAGTAAGACCAAAGAATGCTGTTAAATCAACATTCTTTGGTCTTTATTTGGAATCATGTGGCACTAAAATGCGCTTTTCAGACAGACCCTTTACGATGATTGTCTATCTATTTTTGAACACGTTTTTTACTTTTGGAACAACATAATGGCTACCGCCGCGATTTTCAACATCTTCAATCATCATTGCAATTAATAAATCTTTTTGACCGGCATCAACGGCGACAAACCAGCCGTTTTCTTGACCGCTTTCCCCTTTTTCTCTTTTGAGCTCGGCGGTTCCGGTTTTTCCAGCCAACTTCAATCCGTTGATTTGCGGTTCATGACCCGTTCCTTTCGGATCTTCCACTACTTGAATTAAATCTTGAAAGATCATGTTGGCTTGCTCCTGCGAAAGGATATTGCTCTTCCAGAATGATTGTTTTACATCTCCCTCTTTTACGAGAACGGGGGCGGCCATGTTTCCGCCATTAACAAATGCTGTATAGGCGTAAGCCAAATGAAATGGGCTCATTTGAATTTGTCCTTGTCCGTAACCTGAGTCGGCTAAAAGTACTTCGCTGTTTAAACCATTATTGGCGACTTTGGACGTTTCGACAGGAAATGGAAAGGAAATTTTTTCATTAAATCCAAATGACTCAAGGCCTTTCATAAATTTTTCTGCCCCAATGTTTAGTGCCGCTTGGGCAAAATAAATATTATCGGAATAAACAAGGGCGTCGCGCAAATTTACGTTTGTCACTGGAGACGGCACCCTTTTCACATAATAATCTCCCCAGCTTTTATTCTTTTGCCAAGTATCTTTTGCTATCGAAACTTTTTCATTAGGATCGATTGCCCCTGTGTTTAAACCGATGGCGGCAGTCAAAGGTTTTAAAGATGAACCTGGTGCATATACATGAGCAAACTTTGCGATAAACGGTTTATTGGGGTCATCTTTTTTCTTTTCGTATTCTGATTGGAATTTGTTTGGATCATAAGACGGCGCACTCACTAAAGCTAGCGTTTCCCCCGTTTGCGGATTGATGGCTACACCAGCTCCAGAATCATTCGACAATTCCTTGTAGATCCTTTGCTGCAAATCAGCATCAATGGTTAAATGAATATCCTTTCCATTTACAGCTTCTTTTTTGGCGATAACCTCATCGGTTCCTTTTACCTTGATCGTCCATCCTGTCTTACCGTGCAGTTCGTCTTCAAATATTTGTTCCAAACCCGCTGCACCGATTTGTTCGGATGAGCTGTAGCCTTTCTGCTGAAATTTTTCAAGTTCTTCCTTATACATCGGACGCAAATAACCTGTTAAATGGGCTGCGCTTTCGCCAAACGGATATATTCGCCCCGTCACGTTTTTTTTCAAGACGGAAGGAATTTTAAGAAGCTTGCTAACAAGTTCGGTGTCAGCAGGATTCACTATTTTCAGCGGAACAAAAGAATCGTCCTTCACCCAGCTTTGAGACATTTTTTGTTCAATCTCTTCCTCTGAAATCCCCAGCAGCTTTGCTGTTTGCGCAATAATTTCATCCTTTTGATCCGCCATTTTTCCCGGTACAACGCCGATTTCATACAATTGCCCATTAATCGCAAGGCCTTTTCCATTCCGATCAAAAATCTGTCCTCTGATTGGAATCGTTGATTGAATGGAAACCTCCTCCCCCTCATCAAGCTGGGAAAAAATATATGAAGGATTCCATTTTATTTTCCAATCTTCCCCATCATCCGTCTTTTCTTTTTTCAAAACCGCTTCATTTTCAAAGCTTATGTTCCCTGCGATTGTCTCCATTGATACTTGAAAAGGAAATTTTACTTCGCCTTTTTTATCAGGTTTTACTTCTTCATCCGGCTTTGCAAAAGAAACTTTTAAATTTTTCACTTCAATGTCTTGATAGATTTTTTTATAACGAGAAACAAACTCATCTTTTTTTACCTTATTTTTTATTTCGGAAGATAACTGATCATACATTGCTGAAAAATTTTGATCATTCCACTTGGATATAAAGCTTGCAAAGCGATCTTCAGGTTTTGGATCATTTGAACAACCTGCGATGAAAAACAGCGTTATGAAAAATGAAAAGATGATGTTAATGAAACGCACAAATTTCCCCTCCCTTCCACGATCATACCATGACTTGCAAGAAAATGGCATGAACTGTTGATGATAAGTTTGATTTCGTTTTAATCTTTCGCTAAAGGCTAATAATTTCGGACAACATCCTTGTGCGCCAAAAATCTCGAACAAAATCTGTCCTTCATTTGAATTTGTGCACATCTTTAATCATAACGGAAAACGATGGCGTTTTAAAAGAAATTTTTTGAAGCCGAAAAATTCAAATGGATAATGAAAGTTTCTTCAATTTTGTATTATAATTTAAGAAAAACGCACTAGATTAGGGGATTCTATGGAAAACGTTCATTCAGCACGCTCAACAATTGTCAAACTGCTTATGTCATTGAAAGGAATTTCCGACGCAACGCCGAATGATATCCTATTGCAATCTCCAGCAATGGATGAAAACTATCAACTCTTGAATTTCCTGAAAAAATTCAGGAAAGGGAAGGAAAAGGGTGAACGGGGTCTTTCCTCAAACGAAATTGTGCTGCTCGGCAATTTAGGGGATTTGCCTTCTCTGACATCCACCTCTGTACAAAATTGGGTGAAACGGGATGTGAAGGAGCTTATCGGACCGCCGGAACTTGGCAAAAAATATTCTGCTGAACAAACTGCCCTTTTACTAATCGTGAAGGATTTAAAAACAATCTTTGACTTTGAAACAATCCGCTCACTGCTTATGAAAGTGTTTAACACCATTTCGGACAGGCAGGATGATTTGATCAGTCCATTAAAATTTTACCGGTTATATACAGAAGTTTTGGATAAAATAACAAACGTGCAGCTCGAGAAAAATAGTGAATTAGAAAACATTCTATATAAAGAAACGAAAAAGCAACTGCAAAACGAGCCTTTGTCGGACGAACAGTTGGACAAAATTTGCCAAGTGGCGGTCGTAGCTGTGCTAGCCGTTTTAACTTCTTTTTTCAAATCAAAAGCAGCTCATTATGTAAACGAAAAGTTGTTATGATGTCGGGATGTCGGCAATGTCATTCCCGGCTCTCGGCTACTTACTATTTCTTTTGGCCATTCCTTTTATATAAAACTCAAGTGCCTGCAAATCCTCAAGCAATTCGTTTTTCATTTTGTCGTACTCCAAGTAGCTTTCATATGTAAACTCCATTTTTTGTTCCATCATCCGCACCATTTCTTGAAGATCTTTGGAAATGCGTTTAAAACAATTGTCAATGATTTCATAATCGGAAAAAGATCTCTCCTTCAATAAAATCTCCTCCTACATTTGTTTACTAACCAATCTTTTCTATAATACCAAACATTTCGTTTTTAGGGAAATGGATTTCAAAAGCAACAACATATTCCATGCATCTTCTCCCGTCTTTTTTCGAATATTAAAAATAAACCGGTAGCTGAAAGGAGTTGAAGGAAATGGCAAAGAGACAGCAACTCGTCGTTCCTGGTGTCGAGCAGGCGCTTGAACAATTTAAAATGGAGATTGCCCAAGAATTTGGCGTTCATCTCAATGCAGACACCACATCCCGGGCAAACGGGTCGGTCGGCGGCGAAATCACGAAACGCCTTATTGGCCAAGCACAGACAAGTTTTCATGACGATTTGAAAAAAAATCGTTGATCATTTTCCATTCCCGTGTTCTTCAATTTTTGGATAAGCTGCGGTAAAATAAGCATAGAAATTGATTGGCTGCTTCTAATGTTTAAGCAACCATATATAGGAGGAACAGAACATGGGAATTGGCTGGACAGAATTTATCTTAATTGTCTTTGTTGCCGTTTTGCTTTTTGGACCAAGCAAACTTCCTGAACTTGGAAAAGCCGCCGGAAGAACGCTTAGGGAATTCAAAATGGCAACAAAAGGAATTCTTGATGAAGAAGAAGAAAAGAAAAAAAGTCACTGATACCCACTGTAAAGGGGCTGTCTGAATCACATGTTTCCAAATAAAAGACCAAAGAATGTTGATTTAACAGCATTCTTTGGTCTTACTTTTTTCATGTTTGGGCTGAAAAACCATTTTTCGGACAACCCCTTTTTACTTTTTTTAACATAAATCATATTTTGGTTTTAACACAAACTATTGAAAAAGATTGGCTCAGAAAGGACGGACACAATTTTATGCATACAATGTGGAAAGGCTCCATCTCATTTGGATTAGTAAATATTCCGATAAAACTGTTTGCGGCAACAGAAGAGAAAGATATTCGTTTCCGCCAGCTGCACAAAAAATGCAATACACCGATTCAATATGAAAAGCGATGCCCAACATGCAATGAAAAAGTGGACAAAGAGGAGATTGTCAAAGGGTTTGAATATGAAAAAGGAAAATTTGTTGTCTTTACCGATGAGGATTGGGAAACATACAATCAAGAGCATACGGATAAAACAATTGAAATTATCGACTTCGTTGATTTGCAAGAAATAGACCCCATTTATTTTAACCGCTCCTATTACACCGGTCCAGGCGAAAACGGACAAAAAGTGTACGCCCTTCTCCGAGAAGCTTTGCTAAAGTCGGGAAAAATCGGCATCGGGAAAATTACGATGCGCTCAAAAGAGCAATTAGTGGTTATCCGAACATATCAACACACCATCTTGATGGAAACGATCCATTACCCGGACGAAGTGCGAAATGCGAAAGATGTACCGGGACTTCCGGAAAATATCAACATTGAAAAAAAAGAACTAGATGCCGCCATGATGCTCATTGACCAGCTCTCGACAACATTTGAACCAGAAAAATATCAAGACGAATACCGGCTCGGGTTGAAAGAGCAAATAGAAGAAAAGATCAGGCAAGGTGAACCGAAAACGCAAGCAGACGCTCCGAAAAAAAATGTCGTCGATTTGTTAAGTGCGCTTGAAGCAAGCATTGAACGTTCCAAATCAGTAAACCAAAAAACGCCAGATAAGAAAAAAACAACTAAAAAGAAGAAAACTGTCCGCCAAAAGGCTTAGTTTTTCCCCACAATAAAGCGCACGGCATCAAGTAATACAGGAAAACAAAAATCGGCTGCCGGGTCACAACCGCCTATTAAAACCGTCCGCACTCCAGCTTTTTTGCCGGCAATCAAATCAACATCGCGATCACCAATCATATAGCTTTTTTTTAAATCAACCTGATATTGTTCGGCTAAATCAAGGATCATTTTCGGATTTGGCTTGCGGCAGCTGCACCTTTCCTTTGGCGCATGGGGACAATATTTAATATCAGTAATGCGCCCGCCTTTACGCCCAATTTCTCGAACCATTTTATCATGAATTTTGTGCAGCATTTTTTCTGACATATACCCTAGTCCGATCCCGCCTTGATTTGTGACAACAAATACTTGAAATCCTGAGCGGTTTAACAGGGCCACCGCTTCGCCAACACCGTCCAACAAATAAAAATCTTCCGGCTTGTTGACAAAATGAACCCTGTTTGTTAAAACTTCATTCACAACACCGTCTCTGTCTAAAAAAACAGCTTTATTCATTATGAAAACCTCCAATCATGAAAGGGTGAATTTCCTTGAAGCCGATGATGCCAACACTATCTTTTCAAATACCAGAAGGACAAGATTGGATTTATGAAACAAAATTCGATGGGTTCCGTGTTTTTTTACAGGCAGAAGAAGGCAGGCTGTCCTTAATGAGCCGAAACGGAAAAGATTTGACCATTTTTTTTCCGGAAATCAAACAGTTTATTGAAAAACATCTACCTATATGGAAGCCTTTTTTTCCGCTCCATTTAGACGGAGAGCTTGCAGTGTTAAAATCGGCGTTTTCATCTGATTTCTCTTTGCTAAAAAAAAGCTGGAAAAGAAAAGAGAAAAAAACAGAAGACCGGCCGGTTCGTTTTCTTGTTTTTGATGTCCTTCTTTACAAAGGGCAAGATTTAACGAAAATGCCGCTTAAGATGAGGAAAAAAAAGCTTTCCTCTCTTTTTCAATCATTGCGACTGCCGTTACATGTATGTCCAGAATTTGAGCAACTTATTCAAATGGTCGAATGTTACGATCAATTTTCACCGTTGTGGGAACTAGTCCGTAAACATAACGGAGAAGGCATCATCGCCAAACATTTGACAAGTACATATGAACAGGGGAAACGAACGAAGAACTGGCTGAAAATCAAAAACTATAAGAAAGCGCTCTTTATTGTATCAGGGATGGATCAGACAAACGGATACGTTCATGTATCCGTCCATCATAAAGAAAAAATGATGCCGGTGGGCGTTTTTTCACACGGTATGAGTGAAGAAGAAAAAAGAGCGCTGTTAAACATTATAAAAAAGAAAGGAAGAAAAAAAAACAGCCTTTATTCCATCGATCCGGCTATCTGCATCAAACTGTTTTTTCTTTCATTTCAAGGCGAAACCTTAAGGGAGCCCTTTTTCGATTCTTTTCAATTGGATCATGATTGGAGGGAATGCACCTATTTACAGCTAAAAATGGCTGAAGCAAATGCGGAAGAGGTTTCCATTACTCATCTTGAGAAACCGCTTTGGCCCAAAGACAATTGGCAAAAGCAAGATTTTTTGCTTTACTTGCTGGATGCCTCCGATTATATGCTCCCTTTTTTGCAAGACCGCGCATTAACCGTCATCCGTTATCCGCACGGCATCATGGGAGATTCGTTTTTTCAAAAAAATTGTCCTGATTATGCCCCGGACTTTATTGAAACGAAAATGATCGATGGGATTCATTACATCATATGCAATGATAAACGTTCCCTTTTGTGGCTCGGAAATCAGCTGGCCATCGAATTTCATCTCCCTTTTCACAAAACGGGGAAAAACAATCCGATTGAAATTGTTTTTGATCTGGATCCCCCTTCAAAAAATGAATTTCATTTAGCTGTTTTTGCAGCTCTGCAATTAAAATCGTGTCTTGACAGATTTGATATCATTTCTTTTCCTAAACTTTCCGGAAACAAAGGCATCCAAGTGCATATTCCGATCGGTTCCGATGATATCACATATGATGAAACACGAATTTTTACATCCTTTTTTGCTCACTATCTTGAAAAACAATTTCCAGATAAACTGACAACTGAACGTTTGAAAAAAAAGCGAGCCGACCGTCTTTATATCGATTATGTTCAACATGGGGAAGGAAAGACGATCATCGCCCCATATTCCGTCAGGGGCAATGAACATGGAATTGTCGCTGCCCCCCTGTATTGGAGCGAAGTCAATGACAAGCTTGATATGGAACGCTTTACTATGGAATATTGTATGAAAAGGTTGAAATCGATAGACTGCCCTATGACCAACTTTTTCTATATCAACCAAGAAGAAAAAATTCGGGAAATAATCCGTCATTTATCATGAGCAATGCCTATACAAGCAAAAACGTTCCAGCATAGTGTAAAACTGTAATGATGAAACTTGATAACAGGAGGGATTGTGAATGTCAGGAGTTGCTGGAGGCTACGGCGCCGGATTTGCGTTAATTGTTGTCTTGTTTATTCTCCTAATTATTGTTGGGGCTTCTTGGTGGTATTAAGAAAAGGGCGGTGTTGATGCCGCCCTCTTACAAAAAGATGTCATCCTGTTTTTTTTGCAATAATTGAAAAGCCTCCTCTGAAGGGATTGGCTTGCTGAAGTAAAAACCTTGCATTTGAAAACAATGATGGTTTTGAAGGAAGGAGATTTGTTCTTTTTTCTCCACGCCTTCCGCTACAATCGCAAGCTTTAAATTTTTGGCCAAGGCAATAATCGTTTTAACGACAACGTCCGTTTCCTTTTCCATAGAAAGATTTTGGATAAAAGAGCGGTCAATTTTAATTTTGTCCAGCTTCAATTTTGTTAAGTAGCTGAGGGAGCTATAGCCAGTTCCGAAATCGTCGATGCTCAGCTTAATGTGCAATTTCTTCAGTTTTTGTATAATTTCCATAAACCATTCCAAATTATACATTGGAACGCTCTCCGTAAATTCAATTTCAAAACATTCGGGGGGAATGTTGTATTTTATCAATAGCTCCTGGATCATATCGACAACATCATGTTGGTAAAATTGCTTGATGGACATGTTTAAACTGATTTTTAAATCGCGGTACCCTTTTTGCCGCCATTCTTGCAATTGCCGGCAAGCTTGTTCCATGCTCCATTTTCCGATTTCGACAATTAAACCGGTTTCTTCGGCAATCGGAATAAATTCCGCAGGAGACACCATTCCCAATTCTTTATGAGGCCATCTAAGCAACACTTCAAAACCGATGATATGTTTTGCTTTTGTATCGACAATCGGCTGATAATATAAAGATAATTCTTTTTTCTTGACCGATTTGTAAAGTTCATTTTCCAAATAAATTCTTCTTTCAAACGACTTGCTCTTGATGTTGTTAAATTGAGTAATCCGCTCGTTTTTTTGCATGCCGATTTGTATGGCAATTTCACTGTTTTTAATTAATGTCTCCGGATCCTGTCCATGCATTGGATAAAACGCAATGCCGATGCTGTAATCATAATAAATTTCTTGTCCATGTATATCCAATAAATCTTTTAAGTTTTCCAGTTTTATAGTAATATTGCGGATAAAATCCTCCTGATCAGCGACATCTTCCATAATAATTAGAAATTCGTTATTGGAAAGCCTTCCAATAAAATATGTATCCGGAAATAAAGCTTTCAATTGACCGGCAAAAGCGCGAATGACTTCATTGCTAACTTCTTTTCCAAATATTTCGTTTATGTATTTGAAACGGCGAATTTGGAGTTTGACAATTGCAGTCGAAACACCTTTCTGGCAAACAGCATTCAAAAAAGCAAACGTGGTGCGTTCATTTGGCAAATTTGTCAAATCATCAAATTGAGTTAAATACTCGATTTTTTTATCTGCTTCTTTTACTTGCGATATATCTTTGATGATAAAGGCAAAACCGTAAAATCTCTGATCTTCGATTAACGGAATGTTTACAATTGAAGAAGGAAGACCTGCGACAACCGCTTCAAAAACAGCAGGTTTGCCAGTTTTTTTCACCGCTTCTGAAATCTCACAGATTTCCTTGTCATTTAGCATATGAAAGCATTCAAAAACAGATTGATTTTTTACGTTGGCATAATTTTGGAACATATTGAACGCCTGCTCGTTTCCATCCTTTATGATCCCATCCGAATCACAAAGAAGAATGGCATCAGGATAGTAACGGAAAATATAGTGATAAAATCTTTGAAAAACGTTCTCCATTGCCCAACACTTCCCAATCACCTTTTCTTACTTACTTTTAATATCGGTAATTAAACCCGTTTCATTTAATAAAAACATTGATTTTTTCCATAAGGAGCTCAAAAAGACAAATGGAGAATATTATCGAAACAAAATATTTTGACTAGAAATGCCTAATTTCTTTAGCAGCTCTCTTAACTGCTGCTGCTCTTCCGCTGATAATCCAGAAAAAGCCCGAGCTATTCGCAGCGCCCGAAGCGGATAAATTTCATCCAAAAAATGCTTTCCTTTTTCCGTCAGTTTGGCGTACATAGAACGTTTGTCGTTCGGATCTTGTTCACGGTAAATAAATCCGCTTTTTTCAAGTTTATCGATCGTGTATGTCACATTGCCGCTAACAAGCAAAAGCCTTGAACCAATTTGTTGGAGCTTTTGCGGCCCTTTCGTGTACAACAATTCCAAGACGGAAAATTCCGTTGGGTTAAATCCGTTTTCTTTGCTGTCGCGGATTGCATGTTCCGAAACACTTTTAAAAGCTCGAGCAAAAACTTGAAACAGTGACAAAGCCCTCTCCATTTCTTCTTGCGTAAAAGAAGATAACATAGCCTCAACCTCGATTATTTTAAGATATTTATTTCATTTTACTATGTTCAAAATTTTTTGTAAACGCTCCCATTGAATGAGGTTTTGGCTTGATTCTGTTCACATGCAACAAGGGAACTCCCTTATTGCATGTGATTATGCGTTAAATTGCTTGACTAAAGCCTGCAATTTGCCAGCAAGCTGAGACATCGATTCGGCACGGGAGGTGATCAATGTTACAGCTTCATTTGTTGCCACTGCGGAAGCGGATGTTTCTTCGATGCTGGCTGCGGCTTCTTCGGAGATTGATGCGATGTTCGAGATTGATTCATTAATGGTTTCGCTTGTTTCCATTATGTTGTTTAGTTCATTTTGAGCATTGAGGATGCTTTCTGTAATTTCTTTAATGTTCTGTTGGATAAGAACGAACGCTTCTCTTGTATCCTTCATAGATTTCGTACCGGCTTCAACCTGGCTGAAGCCTTCTTGGAAGCTTTTCGCGACATTGTTTGTTTGCTCATGAACTTCTTCGACAATTTTTTGGATATCCACGACGGAATTGGAAACTTGTTCGGCCAGTTTTCTAACCTCATCCGCAACGACAGCAAATCCTCTTCCGTATTCTCCTGCTCTTGCCGCTTCTATCGCCGCATTTAACGCCAATAAATTGGTCTGGTCTGCAATCGATTGGATGACATCGACAAGTTTCAAAATTTCTTTCGAACGTTCATCAAGCTGCTGAATTTTTTGTAAATTGACTTTAATATCAGCATACATTTTATCAATGATTTCCATTGACTGATCCATCAACTTGCTTCCATTGTTGGTTAAATCCAATACTTGATTGGATTTTTGCGTCATGGCTGCGCTTCCATTTTGAACGCTGTAAACTTTTTTCATATACATACCCATAGCTTCCGAAAGCTCTGATACAGAATTTGCTTGTGATTCCGCTCCGACTGAAAGCTCTTGCATCGTTGCGGCAATTTGAGTGCTCCCTTCTTTCAACTCTTTGGAAGAAGAGAACAATTCATTACTTTGCTGAGAAACCGTTGCCGAAGCATCAGAAATATCGTGGACAATTTTTCGCAGCTTTTCGGCCATATCGTTGACGGCTTCTATCAAATCTCGAATTTCATCTTTCGTTTTGGTTGTTAACGGTTCATGCACAAGATTCCCTTTAGAAATTTCCTTCATCCGATTTGAAATGCTGACAATAGGCTTGGTGATCGAACCGGCCATTTTGATCGAAGCTATAAAGCCGATTAAAATGGCTAAAACAGATACCAATACAACAATCATAATGGAAAAGCTGCTTGCTGAAATAATGTCATTTCCGCGATCCATCACTTCATTTTGCCGTTCTTCGGCTATTTTCTCAAAGCCTAAAATAATTCCTTCGCCAAGCGGTTGAACCTCTTCCCGCATTTTTTTCATCACTTCATCTTTTCGGCCGAGATCATAGCTAAATAAAATATCATTCCGGACAATAATTTCCCATTCAGCACATTTTGAAATTAAGTCTTTCATTTCTTTCGTTCCGTTAACTTCCAACAACTGCTTCTGCAAGGAGTAGCTATCTTTCGCCACTTCTTCATACCGGTCACGGATGCTTTCATCACCATATAATAAAAATTGGTTGATGAGCGAAATGCGCTCGGCTATGTTGAAGCGCAATTTCTCATTGGCAATTAAACCTTTTACCTCTTCCTTCACGAGATTTTCAGTATCTTTTGAAAAATTGTTCAGCACAAAATAATTAAAGATTGCAATGATGGCAGTTAAAATCATAAGGATTCCAAAACTTCTGAGCAGCCTTTTTCTCAACCCCGATTTTTTCGGTTTGAATCCGCCATTTTTTTCGGAAGCTTTTTTTCTAAAAAGCATCACCATTTTTTCTTGAAAACGCTTACCGTTGATAGACAACTTATTCGGACTTTTTCTAGGTCTCAATAACAATTTCTTCTTCATATAATCCCCTTCCAAGTTCTTTTTTTATTATTATCGGTACAAATTCCAATTTGTTTATGGAATCCTAGTGAAAAGGTCATCCTTCTTTCGAACTGAGCGGCATGGAAAGAAGGCGATCAAAACTCATTTTTTCACTTCCACTTTTTGCAAAATTTTTAATAAATAGATCAACTCATGAAAAAACTTGCCCTCAACAAGAGGACAAGTTTTTTATATTGATATTCCGTTAGGAAGCGTTATGCAAGCCTCGACCTAAGACGACAAATTATTTTCCACTACTTTAGGTTGTTCAAAATGCTGGAAGGTGAGTGCCGCTGCGCCCAGTACTTTTGCCGCAATCAGCATGGCCCGTTCATCAATGTTGAACTTCGGATGGTGATGCGGATAAGCAACTAGCTGCTCCGGGCTTTGAGCGCCTGTGAAAAAAAATGCTCCTTTTACGTGCTTCAAGTAATAGGCAAAGTCCTCTCCGCCCATTTTCGGCTTCGTTTCCACCACCTTTTGAACATCGGCCAATTCGGCTGCAACGTTTTTGATCAATTCAGTTTCGAGCGGATGATTGACAACGGGAGGATAACCGCGAATATATCGGTATTCATATTCACAATCAGCAGCAAGACAGATTCCTTTGACAATTTTTCCGATTTCCTGTTCGATGAATCTTCTGACCTCTTCGTTTAACGTGCGCACTGTCCCGATTAACTCCGCTTCGCTCGGAATGACATTAAAGGCATTTCCGGCTTGAAATGAACAAACCGAAACGACGGCAGCTTCTTGCGAATCAATGCGCCGGCTAGCAATTTGCTGCAAATAGGCGACGATCTGGCATGCGACGGCAATCGCATCTTTTGTCAAGTGAGGCTCCGCTCCATGCCCGCCTTTTCCTTTTACAACAATTTCAAAGCGGTCGGCAGCGGCCATAAAGGGGCCTGTACGGTATAAAATGGTGCCAAGCGGCTCCGTTGCCCAAAGATGGGTGCCGAATATAACATCCACACCATCTAAACAGCCGTCCTCAATCATGGCGATGGCACCACCAGGAGCTACTTCTTCTGCATGTTGATGAATAAATACGATGGTTCCCTCAATGTTTTCTTTCATTTGGACTAGCGCTTTCGCCAAACAAAGAAGTGTTGCTGTATGGCCGTCATGTCCGCAAGCATGCATGACTCCGTCCCGCTTTGACCGATAAGGGACATCATTTTCTTCTTGTATCGGCAATGCATCAAAATCCGCGCGCAACGCAACCGTCTTGCCCGGTTTTCCACCGTATAGCTTTGCCACCACTCCTCTCCCACCTACTCCTGTTCTTACATCAAGTCCTAACTTGCGATGATAGTCGGCAATAAATCGAGGTGTTTCCACTTCTTCAAAAGATAATTCTGGATTTGCATGAAGTTCCCGCCGGATGTCCACCATTTCTTCATATAATTGATCAAGCAGTGTGCATAATGTTTTCACCATTTCCCCTCCGCTTAAGTTTATAAACACTTGGAATTTTTAAATGGAAAAACAATCCTTTAAAAAACTGCAACCCCGTAACGAAATCGCTGCTCCTTTCCATTCTTTTCCTAGAAAAAAGAAGTGATTTGAGGGTACCGCAATCATCCATTAAAAATTGGCTATTTTGCCAACTTTGTTATTTTAGAAATTTCAGATAATTCTTTGGATTTTCTTCTAGATTTCCTGCGCGAAAATGTTTGCAGGCAACTTTTTAAATTTCCGTCCGGTTAACTTTATCAGATAGTGGTTTTCTCAACACCCGGTTGCACGTTTTACAGTTAGATTATTTTTTCTTCCAAGCAACCGCCTGTATTATATCGGTGCCAACTAAGTTTTTTCTGACTGAAGATTTTTCAGTCTTTCTTTTAAATTTTACCAGAAAAAACGGTTAAATTGTATCAATCATTCAATCTATCCGTCATTTTTTACAAAATTTTTTTCTTTAAATTTTACAACAATCAAAATGGTTGTTCTTTATCCATACAAAAAAGACAGGAAACTTCGCATATATATCGGTTAATCAATCAATTTCTTTCCATCTTAGACAATTATGAGCCAAGATCTATAGTATTGGGATAAGCAATATTTGCAGTATGTTCAAAATACTCCCGCAAATGTAAAATCTTGAATTTCCTCTTCACTGAAACCTAGTTCTTTTAAAATGGTTTTTGAGTGCTCTCCAACGTCTGGAATTGGCTTCATTACGAATTCAATATCTTTCATCGTAACAGGCGGAATCAAGGCTTTAATTTTCCCGACTGGCGAATCCACCTCCGTCCATCGGTTCCGAGCCTTTAATTGTGGGTGTTCAATAAATTCTTTAATGGAATTGAGACTTGCATGAGCAATGTTATACCAATCTAGTTTTTCAATTACTTCCTGTGCGGTCATGCTGCTAAATACCGAATGAATAATTCCGGTTAATTCTTGTTTGTTTTCCAATCGGTTGGAGTTGCTGTTAAAGCGCGGATCGGTAGACAATTTCTCCTGTTGGAGTATTTCTTTACAAAATATTGACCATTCTCTTTCATTTTGTATGGCAAAAAAGACCATTTTTCCATCACCAGTTTTAAAAGATCCATATGGGAAAATGGTAGCATGACTGGCACCTGTTCTCTTTGGCTCCACTCCGCCGTAATTTGCATAATACATCGGATAGCCCATCCATTCCGCAAGTGCTTCGAGCATTGAAATCTCAATTATCGTTCCTTGACCGGTTTTTTCTCTTGTAAGTAACGCTGTTAAAATCCCAGTGTAAGCATACATTCCAGCCGCAATATCTGCTATGGAAATGCCGGCTTTTGATGGTGTATCCTCCGTACCCGTAATGGAAACAAGACCTGCTTCACATTGAATTAAAAGATCATAAGCTTTTTTGTTTGTATACGGACCATAAGTACCATATCCTGATATACCGCAAATAATAAGATGTGGATATTTTTCCCTTAATGTTTTTGGAGAATAGCCAAGTCTATCAATGGCTCCGGGCGCAAGATTTTGAATAAATACATCTGCCTTAGAAAGAAGTCGATCCATAATTTCTTTCGATTTATCAGACTTTAAATCTAATGTTATAGATTCTTTTGAGCGGTTTATCCAGACAAAGTGGCTTGACATTCCTTTCACTGTTTTGTCATAACCTCTGGCAAAATCACCTGTCACTGGCCTTTCAATTTTAATGACACGCGCTCCTAAATCAGCCAATTGTCTTGAAGCAAACGGAGCGGCTACCGCCTGTTCTAACGACACTACAGTTATTCCTTCCAATGGTAACACAAAATCCCTCCTTGCTCACTACTTTTTCAAAACTTTACTTGTGCTGATTAAAGATATTAACGCCTTGTTTATACCAGTCATTTCCATAGGCATCATTAATAACAATAGCGGGAAAATCTATAATTTTCATTTTTCGAATAGCTTCTGGACCGAGATCTTCATATGCAATAACTTCAACTTCTTTTATTGTTTGGGCAATCAAAGCCCCTGTTCCTCCAAGAGCAGCAAAATAAACCGCTTTCTTCTTCTTTATTGAATCAATAACCTGTTGGCTGCGATAACCTTTTCCAATCATTCCTTTTAAACCTTTATCAAGCAGAGCAGGGGTATATTTATCCATTCTTCCGCTAGTGGTAGGGCCAGCTGACCCAATAATCTGTCCTGGTTTGGGAGGAGTAGGGCCGACATAATAAATCACTTGTCCCTTGATTTCAAAAGGAAGTTCTTCCCCTTGTTCCAACGCTTCCACCATTCTCCGATGTGCCGCATCCCGTGCAGCAAACACTGTTCCGCTGATTAATACTCGATCTCCTGCTTTTAAAGACAGAACAGTATCTTCATCAAAAGGGGCCGTAATCTTGATTACTGACATAACAATCCTCCAATCATTATGATTAATTTTTCATGTAAACCGTTTGATCAAAACATCAAAAAAAGGTTGCAGACACTTTATTAGGCAAAATATTTTAAAAATTTGTACAATTAACAACACAACGTTATGCTTTTTGAATCAGCGATAATGGTATGATTCAAAAAAATCAATTTTTTATGTTATTTCTAAAAAAGTCTGAACCCTTGGTTCTCTTGATCTCCAAACGTCATTATTTTCACTTTAAAAACAGCCCTGATGCCTGATCATTAAATGGTGGGTGATTCAAAATAAAGCAATGCCAATGTATTCAACCACTGTCTATATTGTCTATACGATATGTCCGAAACCACGACTTCAACTGTTTTTCCCGGTTTAATTCCAAAGCTGTCCAGCTTTCTTAAAATTGATTATGGCGATCTGGTCGTTATCAGCCTAAAAAGTTTTCGCACGTTTCGTAATCATTAAATAATCACTTCTTTATGCCGGCTTGCATGACAGTTCAAATTAACTGCCACTGGAAGAGCAGCGATATGGCAAGGAGCTATTTCAATCTTGACGTCTAGTGCTGTTGTACTTCCCCCCAATCCTTGCGGCCCGATTCCCAATTCATTCATTTCTTTTAATAATTCTTCTTCCAACTCTGCTATTTCCGGCAATGGACTTCTTTCACCAATTGGACGAAATAAAGACTTTTTAGCTAAATATGCGCATTTTTCAAAATTGCCGCCAATTCCAACTCCCACTACAAGTGGAGGACAAGCATTCGGTCCTGCTTCCCTGACAGTATCAACAATAAACGTTTTAACTCCATCCAGGCCGTCTGCAGGTTTCAACATTTTTAGGGAACTCATATTTTCACTACCACCACCTTTGGCGGACATATAAATTTCTATTTTATCTCCCGGCACTACTTCAACGTGAATAACGGCAGGGGCATTGTAATCTGAACTTTTTTCTCTTTTCAAAGGATGGTTTACTATAGAATGTCTTAAAAACCCTTCTTTATAGCCTTTTTTCACCCCTTCATTAATCGCTTCATTCAAATTTCCACCAACAATGTGAACATCCTGACCAAACTTTACTAAAAAGACAGCCACACCTGTATCCTGACACATCGGAACACGATCTTTTTTCGCAATGGCCGCATTTAAAAGCAATTGATTCAACACATCTTTACCTGTATCCGACTTCTCGGATTTGAGAGCATCTCTGAACGCTCCAATCACATCATCATTCAAATCATAGTTGGCCTCTTGACACATTTGGGATACTTTTTCAACAATTTCGTTATAATAAACGGTTCTCAAAGTTCATTACCTCCTAAACATAAGATCTGTCTATTCTGGAACCTCAGTTCTTCCGGTTTGTGGTGCATAACCTCGTTTATACACCATAAAAATCCGTTTAAATTCAATGACAACTTTATGATTTTGGTTGTAACCGACTGTTTTCACTGTAACGATTCCAACATTTGGCCTTGATTTGGATTCTCTTTTTTCTAAAACTTTACTATATGAATAGATAGTGTCCCCTTCAAAAACAGGATTTGGCAGCTTGATATCCGTCCACCCAAGGTTAGCCATTACGTTTTGGGAAACATCAGCTACTGATTGGCCTGTCACAAGCGCTAATGTAAAAGTTGAATCCACCAATGGTTTTTTAAACTCTGTTTTTGCAGCGTACACTTTGTCAAAATGAATGGGATTTGTGTTTTGTGTCAGAAGAGTGAACCAAACGTTGTCTGTCTCCGTTATTGTGCGTCCCAACTGATGTTGATATATGTCTCCAATCTCAAAATCTTCATAAAATCTCCCTATCCAACCTTGTTTCACTGTCATCATATCTACACTCCGTTTCAAAGAATTTTTTCTAATTTTTAAACCACAGCTTCCAGAAAAAGCGGTTTGCTTCTGCATTTAGTTCTGCTATGGCGGTTGTTAACGGAATCTCCTTTGGACATACTTGAACACAGTTTTGCGCGTTCCCGCAATTGGATATTCCTTCTTTACTGACTACAATCTGCAACCGTTCTTCCTTTTTCGTTTTTCCGATTGGATGCATATTAAAATATTTTGTTTGTCCCATTGCTTGCGGTCCAATGAAAGGAGATTTTCTATTTACGTTGGGGCACGCTTCCAAACAACAACCGCATGTCATACAAGTAGAATATTTGTATGCTTCTTGTTGATCTTTTTGCATAATATTCGGACCTGCATCAAGTGCATAAGTTCCATCAATCGGGATCCACCCTTTGATTTTTTTCAGAGCTTCAAACATTTTTTCGCGGTTAACCACCAAATCTCGTTCAACCGGAAAAGTACTCATCGGTTCTAATGTAATGGGATGTTTTAAATGATCCACGAGGGCAGAACACGCTTGCCTGACTTTGCCGTTAATCACCATACTACAAGCCCCGCATACTTCTTCAAGGCAATTATATTCCCAAACAACAGACGAAACTTTCTCACCTTTTACATTCACTGGATTTTTTTGAATTTCCATCAAAGCCGAAATGATATTCATGTTTTTCCGATAAGGTATCTCAAATTCTTCCCAATACGGAAGTGATTTGGAATTAATTTGTCTTTTAATTTTTAATCGAATTGTTTTTTTTCTCTTTTCTTCCATTATCTTTCTCCTTCCCAATGTTAAGGTTTCATTTCAGCTATGCTTTGATCCTTACTGCTTGTGACAATATCGTAACGGCGTTGGCGCGGAGGAATAAAACTCAAATCAACAGGTTCATAACTAAATTTTGGCCCTTCAGGCGTATATTCCGCTAAAGTCGTTTTTAACCAATTTTCATCATCCCGATCTGGGTATTCTGGTTTATAATGAGCTCCACGGCTTTCGTTTCGATTGAGAGCCCCCAACGTAATAACACGAGCAAGCACCAGCATATTCCGAAGCTGTCTAACAAATGCAACAGTTCGGTTATGCCATCGCGATTTATCATCTATGCCAATGTTGTGCCATCTTTCCATGAGCTCCTGAAGTTTCTCATCTGTTTTTTGCAAGCGATCGTTATATCTCACGACTGTAACGTTTTCCACCATCCAGTCACTCATCTCTACATGAAGTTGATAAGGATTCTCTTTGCCATCCATTTTATAAATTTGATTCATATATTCTTCTTCTTTCTTTCTTTCCTTTTCAAACAAATTAGTTGGAATGTCTTCCCATGATTTTTCAAGACCTTTGACATATTTTACAGCATTTGGTCCAGCTACCATTCCTCCAAAAATGGCAGAAACGAGCGAGTTTGCCCCCAGACGATTCGCACCGTGATATTGATAATCACATTCCCCACAGGCAAATAATCCCGGGATATTAGTCATTTGATTATAATCCACCCATAATCCCCCCATTGAATAGTGCATGGCGGGAAAAATTTTCATCGGTACTTTTCGCGGATCCTCCCCAACAAATTTTTCGTAAATATTTAGGATGCCTCCAAGCTTTTGTTCCAGCTTTTGTTCCGGCAAATGCGACAAATCGAGGTACACCATATTCTCGCCGTTGATCCCAAGCTTCAAGTCGACGCAAACATGGAAAATTTCTCTTGTTGCAATATCACGCGGCACAAGATTGCCGTATGCTGGATATTTTTCCTCAAGAAAATACCAAGGTTTCCCTTCTTTATAAACCCAAATTCTCCCACCTTCGCCACGAGCTGATTCTGACATAAGGCGAAGCTTATCATCTCCCGGTATTGCGGTAGGATGAATCTGGATAAATTCACCATTTGCGTAACGAACTCCTTGCTGATAAGCTATACTGTGAGCGCTTCCAGTATTGATGACAGAATTTGTGCTTTTTCTGAAAATACTCCCTATACCTCCACTTGCTAATATAACTGCATCTGCAGGGAACTCTTTCATCTTCATTGATTTTAAATCTTGAGCAACAATTCCTCGGCATCGTCCTTCATCGTCGATGATAAGCGAAACCATTTCCCAATATTCAAATTTCTTGACAAGCCCATCAACCTCATATTTTCTTACCTGTTCATCAAGAGCATACAAAATTTGCTGCCCTGTTGTTGCACCTGCGAAAGCAGTTCTTGAATACTTGGCGCCGCCAAGACGACGGAAGTCAATTTTTCCTTCTTCTGTACGATTGAATTGAACCCCCATTCTCGCCAACAAATAAATGATGTCGGGTGCTGCCTCACACATCGCTTTAACTGGAGGTTGGTTCGCCAAAAAATCGCCGCCATATATAGTGTCATCAAAATGCTCCCAAGTTGAGTCGCCTTCACCTTTTGTATTGACCGCGCCATTTATGCCTCCTTGAGCGCAGACTGAATGAGAACGTCGAACAGGAACAAGAGAAAACAACTTTACTTTTCCGCCTTTTTCAGCAATCTTGATTGTTGCCATTAACCCAGCAAGCCCGCCGCCTACGACTATATACTCGTCTTTTTTCATATAGGCCAACCTCCTAAATTTTATATAAATGCCATTAATATTCCGATACCTGCAGTGCTGAGCAACAGAAATAATCCAAGACTAAGTTGTGATGCCACATACTGAGACTTCTTGCCAATTGTAATGCCCCATGTTATTAAACTTGTCGCCAAGCCATTGGAAAAATGAAATGCAGTTGAAACTACACCAAGTAGATAAAATAGAAAAATTAGCGGATTCTGCAGATGCTCACTGACGAGATGATAGTTTACTGGCTGATCATGAATTGCTGTAGCAATCCTGAAAGACCATACATGGTAAACGACAAACATCAATGTGATGACACCAGAAATTCTTTGAAATAAAAAGAACCAGTTTCTTCTATATGAATAATGGGATGTATTGCTAACAGAGGTAAAGGCGATATAAAGACCGTAAATAGCATGAAACAACAATGGCAACGCGATCAGAACAAATTCAAAAATAATTAAAAAAGGAATCGATTGAATGAGGTTAACTGTGTTGTTAAAGTTTTCTTCACCGATGATTGCTGTAGCATTTGAAAAAAAATGCTCCAATAAAAACAGTCCCAAAGGAATTACACCTGACAATGAATGAAGCCTAGTCAAGACAAACCTTCCGCTAGATGGATTTGTTTTCACATTAACGGCAGACCTCATTTTTCCAAATCCTCCACTTCCTCAAAATTTTGAGAGTTGACCCAACGGATATTGGATATTGGATCCAAAAGTTTTTTTTCAGAAATAAACTAAGCAACTTCTTAGTTTATTTCTTTTTCTTTATTAAACATCAAAAACGGATTTCTTCTTACTTGCCCTTAATCTCTCTATAAATTTGCTTCCGGTATTCAGTATATGCTCCGCCAACGCATCAGATGCCTGTTTTTTATTCCCTGCTAATATAGCGCTCAATATTTTGCGGTGTTCTTCCTTCGATCTTTCTGTTTGACCGCTTAAGAAATGAGGCGTTTCCTGAGGAAATCCATTCCAGAGTGTTTCAATAAAAGAAAGCAATCGTTGCCACGGACATTTCTTTATAAGTAATTGATGGAATTCAATGTTCAATTGAACATACTGTTCGATATCATCCGTATTCTCCATCTTTTCAACAAGTTCTTTTAACTGTTTATAGTCTTCTTCGTCAAAATAAGCCATGCTTTGTTCAATCGCCATGCTCTCAAGTTTGGCTCTCAGCTCATATATTTCCCGAACATCTTCTATTTGAATGGATTTTACTATTGCTCCTTTGTGAGGCTCAAGAATAACCAAACCTTCGGATTCCAATTTTCGCAGCGCTTCCCTGACCGGCATCCGACTAACTCCTAGTTGTTCAGCAAGTTCTGACTGTTTTAGTCTTTCTCCTGGTTTAAAATCACCGTTAAGGATCGCTTTCCTAAGAACATTGCAAACCTTTAAATGGAGAGTGTCACGGTCTTCCACTTTTAAGTTTATCCGATTCGACATACGTGGCTTAACCCTTTCTAGTCAGTGTATTTGAAAAGAATATTCACGTTTTTGATTTTCAACGTCCAGATTGTGAAAAAAGTTTTGTTCTATACTTTATAGGATATAGGATCCAAACTTCAATGTCTATAATTTTTTGAAAAATTAAACATTTTATCCCTGCTTCCATATACAGTCAGCGTCTTCACTTTTCCAAGCAGTTGTTTGAAATAAAACTCATACAGCGGACGTGTGAATTATCATATGAAATGAATTCCCTTTAAAACCTGAACACCTTTTTAATGATGTGCCCATTCCCCAGTTCCTTTCAGCAGATTCTTGCAATGCGTGATATTTTCCAGCTTCATAACTTTTTCTACTATCGAATCAACCTGTTTCGGCGGTAAATTTTTTGTCAGCTGTTTAAACTTACCGATCATTTCCTCCAATGATGCTGGATTTTCCGGATCTCCTTTAGGGTAACGGGTTTTCTTTGTAATGACCTTTCCATTTGTTAATTTGATTTGTACATTTGATCCCCATTCGATTGGATATCTTTCTTCTATTTCTGGATCGACCCCTACATTTATCTTATCCATCAAGTCTCGTATAACTGTATTATGAAGCATTTTTTCATTAAAATCGTCTAAAGCGCCTCGCCGTTTTACAAGTGCAAGCGCTGTACAAAACTGGAGGCTGAATTTTGCGCCATATACTGTCATAGGATTTGGATTATTCGTGATATTCAGGGCAACTTGATAAGTTTGAACATTCACTTTTTCAACATCTTCTACTCTAATATCGTGATCGTTGGCAAGCTCAATAGCCAAATCCATTGCTGAATGTGTATGGCGACAGGAAGCATGAATTTTAAATGAATTTTCCTTAATTTTAAATACTTCGCCAAGCTTGTTTGTAACCTTATCTAGTTGATAGTTTTCTGACATCGCTTCGAAAAATCCGCGCTTTCCCTCTAAAATCTTCCTCGCAGCTGAAAATCCTTTTTTAGATAGCAGCGTCGACATAACCCCGTTCATTGCGGCTTTTCCGGGGTGAAGCTGCTTGCTCATAGCTGAGTCCTCAATAAATTCCCACAATCCTGCGGCTTGTGTGCCAGCAGATCCAAGAGCATGTATGATTTGTTCTTCATTTAATTCAAGAAGTTTCGCCGCTGCTGCCGCTGCTCCAAACGTTCCGCATGTTGCTGTGTTATGCCAATAATAATAATGTGATGGAGAAACTGCTTCGCCAATGCGATAACATACTTCATACCCAATAGTTACGGCAGCAATTAAATCTTTTCCGGATTTGTTCTTCCACTCTGCAACTGCAAGCGCAGCCGGAATAACTACTGTCGCAGCATGTATAATGGAAGATTTGTGAATATCATCAAGTTCTACAACATGACTTGAAGCGCCATTTAATAGAGCTGCATTTAATACAGATGAACTTCCTCCTGTAATTAATGTTGCTTGTGGTGATCCGCCCTGCTCTTCCACAAGTTCTTTTATTATTTGAATCGGTTGCGTTTTTCTTCCTGCATACGCTGAACCAATCCAATCCAAAATGCATATTTTCGTGAATTCTCTTACATCTTTCGGTATATCCTCATAGTTTGTTTGAATAATGTATTGAGCCAATTTTTTGGAAATTGTCATGTCTCCTTCCTCCTCCCACAATTGTTTTTACAGAAAAATGTTTTGATCTAAATGACAACCTATCGCGTTCATCAAATGATGACAGCACCACTCATCCTTTAATTTAAATGCCCCTAAAATGTTCTAATTACCATTAGAAACACAATGATTTTATAGGAAAATCGTGCAAATCGTGGCCAAGTTCTCAATATTGGATAAAATCTTACTCCCGGCCCAGCGAACCTAAATTCCCGAAAAATAAAACTGCTTCCTTTTTACACAAAGTTCAGGACTTCATTTAAATCGTTATGTCTTTCTTTTTTCTAAGTTTTTCTTCATGGATAGCAATTCCTTCGCTTTTTTATATACAGGATAATCAACCATTTTATTTCTGATGGAGATAGATGCAATCCCTTTTTTTTCGGCCTCTTCAAACGCCTTCACTATTTCCCGGGCATTTTCAATGTCCGCTTCCGCAGGGGAAAAAACTTCATTGACAGTTTCTACTTGTTTTGGATGAATAACTAATTTCGATTTAAATCCGATTTGTTTTGAAAGTTTCGCTTCGTTTCTTAAACCTTCTTCATCATTGAGATCTGAATATACCGAATCAATCGGACTTTGAATTTCTGCACACCTGGAAGCAATTACTATTTTTGAGCGGGCATATAAAAGTTCCAATCCTTGTCTTGTCAATTCACAACCAACATCCAGCGAAAAATCAATGGAACCAAAAGCCAAGCGGGAAACAAGTCGATGAGATTTTGCTATTTCGTAAGCATTCTGAACGCCTTTCGCTGATTCAATAAGAGGAATAACTTCAAAATTGTCCTTATTATATTTTTTTAACAATTGTGTCACATTGTTACAAACCGTTTCGACAACATTTCCCAACTCCGGTTTTGGAAGCATAATTCCGTCAGCGTTTATCAATACAGCAGTTTCAATATCCTTTTTCCAAAATGGGGTCGAATGGCCATTTACGCGAATGATAAATGGTTTATCTACATTTCTATTTCTAAAAAAATCCAAAATTACTTCTCTAGCTTGATCTTTTTGGCTGTACTCAACCGCATCCTCTAAATCAACAATGACGCAATCCGCATTTGAATGAATTGCTTTTTCTAATACATTTGTTTTGGATCCGGGAACAAATAAATATGATCGTATCACAAAAAAACTCCTTTCAAAAATCATTTTTTTAGATGGCGTATTTATTCAACAAGAAGCAATGAAATTTGCGGGAAAACTATTACAATCACCAATGTGAAAATGATTAACAGGTAGAAAGGCAAAACTCCCTTGATAACTGCTTCAACTTTTTCTTTTGCTATACCACTCACAACAAACAAATTTAATCCTACCGGAGGCGTGATCATCGCCAACTCCATGTTGATAGTCATAATAATTGCGAAATGAATAATGTTTATATCAAACAAAGCTAGTACTGGCAATAAAATTGGGAGCGTAATCAAAATAATGGCAATAGATTCAAGAAACATTCCTAAAATGAAAAACATGATATTAACACCGATTAGGAATAGCCATTTATTACTTGCGTGTTCTTCAATCCAAGCAGCCAAGTTTTGAGGTACTTGCTCCGTTGTTAAAAACATCCCGAAAACAAATGCAGAGGAAATTATTAGAAAAATCATCGAAGTAATATTAATTGACTCGATCACAACTGCTTTAAACTGGGAAAAATTCATTTCTTTATAAATGAAAATAGATACAATAATGCCGTACAAACAAGCCACAAACGCCGCTTCTGTCGGTGTAACAATCCCTATATATATTCCTCCGAGAATAATAACCGGAAGCAAAATTCCCCAAAATGCTTTTTTTGTTTTTTTTATGCGCTCCGAAAAGCTTTCTTTTGGAAGCATCCCATAGTTATTCTTTCTTGCATGAATGATTGCTGAAACAACTAAAACACCACAAAGCAGCAAACCAGGTAATATCCCAGCAGTAAAGAGTTTTCCCACTGATTCTTCAGAAACGCTTCCATAAATAATGAGCGGTATGGAAGGAGGTATTAAAATTCCTAATGTCCCAGATGCCGCAACAAGTCCCATCGCATATTTTTTGCTATATCCAGCATTCACCATACCCGGGATCATAATACTGCCGATTGCTGCAGCTGTAGCAGGACTTGATCCTGAGATGGCCGCAAACAAGGTGCAGGCCAAAATAGTGACAATAGCAAGCCCCCCGCGAATATGACCTACCCAAGATTTCAACGCTTCAATCAAATATTTGGAAATACCACCTTTTGACATTATGATGCCCGCAAATACAAATCCCGGAATTGACATTAATGTGGCCGAGTTTAGTGACGTAAATATTTTTTGCACAACGGTGTATAATGTAAAATCAATCATTTTGAGAGCAATTAAACTGGAGAGCCCTAGACTAATAGCAATAGGTATCCTTATTAAACAAAACAACGCAAATGTAAGAAAGAGGACAAAAACTGGACTCATTTATGAACCTCCTCAGTATATTTTTCAAGGAATTCACTTTTGCTGGCTGCGCCGATGATCTCTTCTTCGTCACCAATAATTGCGCGATACATTTTCACAATGAAATAAAGAGAGAGAAGAGCCATTCCCACCGGCATAACTGCGTACGTAATCCAAACTGGCATTCCTACATCAATCGTTACTAAATCTTGTTGTTTTGAAAGCGCTGTCATTTGAAACCCAGTAAAAGCAAGATAAATACTATACAAAGCTCCAAGCAGATTTCCAATCATGCACAATATTTTTTTTATTCGGTATGGCAACTTATCATATAATAGGTCAACTGCAATATGGTGGTTATGTCGCAAAGCAATGGCAAACCCGATAAATATTGACCAAACCATCACCATTTCAAAAATTTCATTTACCCATGATGTAGGAGCATTTAAAATGTAACGCATAAACACCCCATAAATACTGATCGCTACACCGATCACAAACAAAATACCCGAAATCCACTCTTCCGCTTTTTCAAGAATTTTTAACAAAACGGTTTCCCCCTTGCGAAAGTATTTTTAATTTTTGGATCCAAAATACATTATCCTTTTTTATATAATATACTATAATTCATGCAATAATTGAACAATTTTTTTGAATTTTTTAATTATTTTGTATATTCACAACAATAAATTAATTTGTTATAATTCATTTGAATATTGAATCCAATATTCAATATTCCATAATGTTTTTAGAAAGCGCTTCCCGGAAATAATGATGTTGATAATTTTAAGGAGGTTTTATAAGATGAAAAACGCCATGCAAAAGTTTTTTCTCCTTTCATTTACCCTATTGTTTGCATTTTTACTGTCTGCATGCGGCCAACAACAAAGCAACGGTTCCGATTCAGACGGCATTCAAGAGATGACAATTAAAATATCGCATGTCGTTGCAGAAAACACTCCGAAACATCAAGGTGCAATGGCAATGAAAGAATATATTGAAACAAACTCTGATGGAAAAATTAAAGTTCAAGTTTTTCCGAACAGCCAACTTTTTGGGGATAAAGATGAGTTTCAAAACCTTGTAGCAAACAATGTGCAATTTATCATTCCGGATATGACAAAACTTGTTGCAAATGACCCCGCATTTAACATTGTTGCAATGCCATTTTTATTTAAAGATGATCAGGCTGCTATCAAATTCTGGGATGGGGAAAAGGGTCAAGAAATTATGAAACGGCTTGAAGATGAAGGTGCAATCGGTTTGAAAATGTGGCCAAACGGTGCCAAACATATCACAAATAATGTAAGACCCATTGAAAAACCTGAAGATTTAAAAGGGTTAAAAATCCGTTCCCAAGGCGGAAAAGTCCTTGAGAAACTTTATGAAACGCTGGGTGTTGGCGTAACTTCCATACCATTCGGAGAACTTTACACGGCTCTGCAACAAAAAACGGTTGACGGGCAGGAAAATACTTTCAGTAATATCGAATCAAAAAAGTTCGATGAAGTTCAAAAATATGTAACTGTTATGGGTCATACACGGGTCGACTACTTATTGATGACAAATACAAAATTTTGGAAAGGATTAAATGAAGAGACTAAAAAAATCATCGAAAACGGTATTAAAGTAGGTACCGAAAAAGCCCGTGTTTCTGCTACCAAACTTAACGAAGAATCATTTAATAAAATTAAGGAACGCGGAAACACTGAAATCATTGAACTTACTGATGAAGAAATCGAAGCATTTAAAGCAAAGCTGAAGCCAATTTACGATGAATTCAAAGATGTGGTTGGTGAAGAATTTATTGAAGCTGCTTTGAATTCATGACATCGTGCATATTATATGAAACGAACGATTTACCGTTCACTGAAGAATCTATCCTTTGGATGGCCAGCCACACACTTTTTTGTTTCGGTTGCGTCCAACGAGACTCCAGCAATAGGCGCAATTTGTCGATTGTCAATTTAAACTTAACCGCTTTCCGTTGTCCAGAAAATGTGGTTCCAGTTCAGGACTTAACCTCATTTCCAAATTTCCATCCTAATTGAAGGACAAAATGGTTCCTTCTTTTTTGTTGAACCGGCAGGGATATTATCCGAATAACTTTTTCCCAAGGACATCTTAAAATCGTTTGATTGTTTTTCAACTACCATGCAAATAGTGTTAGATGAACAAAAAAAGAGCCTGCAGATGAATGTTGTCTGCAGGCTTGAAATGGAAAAACGTATTACATAATTTTTTATTTTCGGAAAAATTCGTCATATAGCGCTTGAACGGCTTTTTTCTCATCCTTTCCTTTCACACCGAACATCATACTCACTTCAGACGATCCTTGGTTGATCATTTCGATGTTCACGCCGTTTTTAGCGAGTGCCGTTGCTGCGCGAGCCATTGTCCCGACATTTTGCCGCATTCCTTCGCCAACAATCATGATCACCGCTAAATCATAAGCTACTTGCACATTATCGACATCCAATTCTTTTTTGATCCGCTCTACAACTTTTCGTTCTGTTTCCGAATCAAACTGATCCTGACGCAAAATGACGGAAATGTCATCAATTCCAGAAGGGGTATGCTCATAAGATAGTCCAAAGTCTTCCAAAATTTGCAATAACCTTCTGCCAAAGCCGATCTCTCTGTTCATTAAGTATTTGTTGACATAAATGCTGCAAAAACCGGTATCACTTGCAATACCGACAACCGGGCCGTTTGTATGCGACCGTTCATGGACAATTTTGGTGCCGGGAGCTTGCGGATTATTCGTATTTTTAATGTTTACAGGGATTCCCGCACGAAAAGCAGGAATTAATGCTTCATCATGGAAAACTGCAAAACCTGCATAAGACAATTCGCGCATTTCTTTATAGGTGAGCTCGCGAATTTCTTTTGGATTTTCCACATAATTCGGATTCACGGCATAAACGGCGTCAACATCCGTGAAGTTTTCGTAAACATCAGCTCCCACTCCGTTTGCCAAAATCGAACCAGTGATATCGGAACCGCCGCGGGAAAAAGTGACAATTTCCCCATTTTTCGAATAGCCGAAAAATCCCGGGACGATTAAAATGCCGGAGCGGTCGCGAAGCTTTTTCAAATTATCATATGTTTCCGGAAGAACTTGCGCGTTGCCGGGCTCATCGCTTACAATCAGCCCTGCTTCCTTCGGATTAACATAATGAGCTTCAACGCCTTTCGACTGAAAATATGCCGTAATAAGCTTTGCATTATTATCTTCGCCGCTCGATTTAACAGCATCCATAAACCGATCCGGGTTGGAGCGGTCGCCGTGCAATATTTCCAACAAATCAGAGGAAATTTTATCGACAATGTCTGCTGAAAGGCTCAAATCATTGGCAATTTCTTTATATCGTTCGACAACGGCAAAAAATGATTCTTTTCCATCGCCGTTCTTTAAATAATCTTCACCGCACTTAATCAATAAGTCGGTTACTTTCACGTCCTCTTTATATCTTTTTCCCGGCGCAGATACGACAACAATCTTTCGTTCAGGGTCTTGAGCGACGATATGAAACACTTTTTCAATCTGCCGGCCAGAAGCTACTGAAGTTCCACCAAATTTTACAACTTTCATATTCACTACAACCCCTACCAATAAATTTAACAATATTTTATAAAATTCCATATAAATCTTATTATCCCTTTTCATGCTGATTGTTGCAATAGTTTTTTCAGTGTCGAAATGTGCATTACCTCTAAACTCTTGGTTCTTCATGAGCAGCGTCAACAGTTCGTTTCTTATTGACAACCCTTCTTCTATGACTTAAAAAAGAATCAAGTCTTCAAGAAGAATAATGGATCTTGTTTCAATCTACTTGACCTATTATGGTTGGAATACGTTTGATGTTTCTAACGCTCAAAGATAAAACTCGCCGCTTTTGCTTTGTTCAGTTGGAACATTTTCCGATAATTTTTTTAGCGGCAACATCAGTGTCAAAGGTTGAGAAATTGCCCAAAACGGTGGATTGGTTTAGGTTATAAATCATATAAATCTCGGATGTTGTCGCATAATGATTTTATAATGGCAACAGCTTATTTTGACAACTGGGGACGCACGCCCCTTTTAAGCCTTGGAAATCTCATAAAGTAAGTGATGAGATTTAGGAATTTTTTCAAATGTCACGACTGGAGCTTCCGAAATCGTCATCCATTTCCATATGCTTTACACTTCTTTTCAATTCGGAATTTAACGATGGACTCCCATTTCAAATTGATTAATTCAAACAAAGAATGATTTTTTTCTAGCAGCCAAAGCCGATAATGATTATAATAATGATTATTGATTTGATCAAAGAAGGGAATACGAATCATATCAGGTGCTTTGTAATTATCGAACTTTCATTCCTTGTCATGTACCTGTTAGAGAGGTGAAACATCATGAATCAATCGAAAGGCAGTATGGAGGCTGAAATCAGCAAAGCATTAACAAAATGGGAAAAAGATTTTCTTGGTCGCGGATCCGTATCAGTCAAAACGGATATTTTGCGGGATATGATTATTGTATCGCTGCAAGGTATTCTAACCCCTGCTGAATATGCCCTCTGCGAGTCTAAAGAAGGGATGTTGTCTGTAAAACAAATCCGCTCCAGTTTAGTCGAATCCGGGGTTGATGAACTGAAAAAAATGATTTTTCAAATTACAGAAGAACAAGTAAAAAGTTTCCATACGGACCTTAGTACTCAAACAGGAGAGCGAATTATGGTGTTTAAATTGTTTCAAAATTTGGAAAAGAAACTCCTTAAATAAACGAAAACGCATTTTTCTATAAATCTCTAAAAAAATACGTGCAATGTTGAAAACGATGATGTATAATGAAAACAACTTTTTTTGAAAAAAATTTGAGAGAATTGCCAAAGTCGGCAGACCTTCAAAAAACCTACGGAATCTATTAGTAGGTTCGTTGAAGGTAAACCGACAATAGGAAAACTGAAACGGGAGATCTAAGCCAATAGAAGTTGGCTTTAGGTAAACCGGCTATTGTCATTTTTAGGCAAAAGGCAGTCATTTTCTTGAAAAAGGCTGTTTTGCTTAGAATGACATAGCCGGTTTTTTTCTTTCAAGAGGAGGAACCTGATTTGCAAGAAATGTTGGTTTTCGGATGGCTGGCAGCATTGATGATCGTGCTCATAAGCGCATTGATTTATCTGCATCCTCGTGTGCCCGACTGGTATGTGCATGTTCACGTCGGCCTGCTTCTTTTGCCGGTTGCTTCGGCATTCTTCGGGTGGATTTATTCTGGCGCGGAAATAAAAACCGGACCATGGCGGCTCGACACGACTAGCTGGATGATGGCGGTCTATATTTCAACACTCGGCTTTATCATCCAGCGGTTTTCCATTCGATATTTGCATGGGGATCGGGTCTATCGGCTATATTTTCTATTCTTGACATGGACAACCGGTTCTGCCGCCAGCACTTGGATGACTGATGATCTACGCCTGTTTAGCATTTGTTGGGCGATGCCTCTTTTCGGTCTTGTCTTTTTGACGGCTTTAAAAAAAGAATGGCGGCCGGCAAAAGTTGAAGCGGTGCAAATGGGAACGATGTTTTTCATTTCTTGCCTTGCGGTATGTGCAGTGTCTGTCTGGTTGTTTCATGCAACTGGGGGGTGGAAGTTATCGGCCGTTTTATCAACGGATAAGTTGGCTCATCTTGAATGGTGGGAGACAGCAGGAATCAGCTTGCTGCTTATTTTGGCGGCCATCATTCCTGCCGGGCAGTGGCCTTTCCACCGTTGGCTGCTTGAATCTGCGGTAACGCCGACGCCAGTTTCGGCTGTGATGCACGCCGGTCTTGTCAATGCCGGAGGACTTTTGCTTTGGCATTTCTCACCGTTGTTTACGGATGGAGTCACACACGCTCTCCTTCTTCTCACAGCGTTTATTTCTGTCATGATCGGTACCGGCGTCAGTTTCGTTCAAGTGGATTATAAACGGCAACTGGTTGCCTCAACGATGGCACAAATGGGTATGATGCTTATTCAATGTGCATTAGGCGCTTACGAGGCGGCAGTCATTCATCTTATTTTGCACGGCTTATTTAAAGCGACTTTATTTTTACAGTCCGGATCGGCTGTTCCCCGTCCGGGACATTCGGCACAAACATTGGTGCACAAAAAAGGGCATAGGTTTGTCGGTACGATGCTTGGCTTGGCACTTGGATTCGGCTTCTGGTCCGTTTCGCCGGAAGAGCCGGCGCGCCTATTGAGCGCTTTGCTTCTTGGTTCGTCCATGACGATTGCATGGAGCAGATTTGCGCTTTTCAGAGAAGGTCGATGGCTTGGATTGGCACTTGCAGCGATTCTGGCATTTATTTCAGAAGAAGTGCGCAGCGGACTAATGGCAATGCTCCATAAAGCAGAGGCTTCTCACTTTGCGCCTCCGCTTGCCCTTGAATGGTTTGCATTCATTCTGTTTATTGTTTTCTCATTGGCGTTAACACAGTTCTTTAAACACCGTTCTTCCGGTGTTGCTGCCCGAATTTATATGCGGCTTGTCCATTTTAGTGAGCCTAGTCTGCCTGCAGTTGAACGGCATCCCCTTTATTTGCATGCATATATGAAGGAGGAGATAACCCATGAGTAAAACAGTGATTTCACTTGAACGTCCTGAAGAGCAAAGTAAACGAAATAAGAAAGATGTGTCCCGCTCTATTCTTCAGCTCGTCGAACAGGCATGCGATGCAATTGCTCCCCTTTGGCCGATTTCAACGTTCATTGCACGGCATCCGTGGATGAAACTTGAACATATGCCGTTTACCGAAGTAGCCGAGCATTTCCAACAATCCCAGCATGTTCACCTGTATCCGACAATGCCGGTTGTACGAAAAGCTCTCTCTAGAGGCGAAATCGATTCCTCCTTCGTTGAAAAACAGCTGGAGAACTGGCTTTCCAAGCAGTCTCTACCCGTTCATCGCCACAAAGCGGAACAGTTGTGCCGTGCCCTTTTGTGGAACGAAACCGTACCACATGAATGGTTAGATTCATCAGAACTGAACGAGCTGGCGGAGGAAATAGCCGAGTGGATCGGTTCCACAAATGCAGCGGTGGTGAAACCGATTAGCGCCCGCATGAAAAAGCTAGACGAACGGCTTGATCAACAAATGATCAAATGGTGCAAACTGTATTTGGATGAAAATCAGGCAGCATGGGCAATGCCCTTCCGGGAACAGGGATTTTATCCTGCTTGGCAGAAACTTATCCAAAACGATCCGGCTCTTTCAAAAAATGAGCGAAAACGCCTTGCTGACTGGCCGGAAGATGCGGAAACAGCACTGTTGTTTTCACTGTCGCTGCTTGATATAGACGATGAAAAGGCGAAAGACTATTTAGAATCTCATCTTCTTGCATTGCCGGGATGGGCCGGCATGTTAAAGTGGCGTTCTCAGCAAAGTGGAGAAGGCCTCCAACTGTTAGTTGATTATTTGGCCATTCGTCTTTCGTTAGAATGGGCATTTGTCTCCCCTTACTTGCCGCTGGAACAGGAGAAAAAGGCTGACGTTTCAAGTTTACTTCCCCTTTTGGCCGCATGGATCCATTGGGGAGGAATATCTGTGGATGAGTGGAGGCAATTGTCGAAAGATGAAATGACATCCTGTTTATTGTTTGCCGACCGGTTTTGGCGGATCAATCGTTATCACCTTTGGCTCGAGGCGTGGGAAGAGACGTACGAATCCCGACTGCAAGAAAAAATTGCATCCCGTCCATACACTGGACAAAAAGAGCAGGCCGCCGTCCAGCTTCTTTTTTGCATTGATGTCCGTTCCGAGCCCTTTCGCCGTCATTTAGAGGAAGCCGGTCCATTTGAAACGTACGGCTGCGCAGGATTTTTCGGCTTGCCGATTCTAACACGTGAACTTGACAGTGACCATACCCATCCTTCTTGTCCTGTGATCATTGAGCCGCAGCATGAAATTTACGAATCTGCACGAGATGATGTTTCAAAATTCCGTCGCCGGCTCAATGTATATCAGTTCATCGGGGACACTTTTAAAAAAATGAAAAAACATGCATTAGCGAATTTATTGCTTCCGGAGATGAGCGGCCCATGGCTTGGTTTGCATACGATTGCACGAAGCATTGCCCCTAGATGGTCGGGCCATTTTCTCCAGCAAGCTGAAAAAACAGCTGAACGGAAGCCGCCAACAAACTTGTCATTGCATTATGAAAAATCTTCTTCACCATCCGGTTTGCCCATCGGGTTTACAACAGAAGAACAAGTTCAGTACGTAAAACAATTGTTATCAAATATCGGGTTAACATCGTCTTTTGCCCCCCTTGTCGTTGTCTGCGGTCATGAAAGTATGACAACGAATAACCCGTATGCCTCCTCCCTTGATTGCGGGGCGTGCGGCGGAACAGCCGGAGCTTTTAATGCCCGCGTGTTTGCAAGCCTATGTAACTTGCAGGAAGTAAGAGAAGGACTGGTGAAGGAAGGGATCCTCATTCCAGATGAAACCGTATTTGTGGCAGCGGAACATATCACAACGGTCGACGAACTCTACTTACTCGATTTGCCAACCTTATCGAAAAGGGCAGAGCAGTCACTCCGTTTACTAAAAGGAAAGCTAGAAGAAGTGAAACGGAAAGCAAACGCCGAACGGCTGGCGAATCTCCCTCGCACCGGCAAGTCGAAAAATCCGGTGACTGAGGCGAGCCGCCGTTCCGTCGATTGGAGCGAAATCCGTCCTGAATGGGGATTGGCTGGAAACGCAGCCTTTATTATCGGCCGCAGGACGCTTACAAAACATTGCCATTTAGACGGAAAAGTGTTTTTACACAGCTATGACTGGCGAAAAGACCAATCCGGCGAAGCACTTGAAAATATCATCTCCGGTCCTGCTACGGTCGGGCAATGGATCAATTTGCAATATTACGCATCAACCGTTGCACCGCATTATTACGGAAGCGGCAGCAAAACGACGCAGACGGTTACAGGTGGATTCGGGGTGATGCAAGGGAATGGGAGCGACTTGCTTTCCGGTCTTCCGTGGCAGTCGGTTGCTTCTTCCGACGGGGAGCTGTTCCATTCCCCCCTTCGTTTGCTCTTGATCATTGAAGCGCCGCGCTTCTATATCGAGCGGCTGCTCCGGGACAATCCCTTTTTCCGTCAAAAAGTGAAAAACGGATGGCTCCGTCTTTCTTCTATTGAACCTGAAACAGGGGCTTGGCTGAAATGGAAGTTTGATAGGATTCATGACGAGTTTTATACCGAACCCAATTTGAAGTGACCCTTGTGGAGTAGCAAGAATAAAAAGCGATTGAAGCAGTATTAAACCGTTGATGGTTGTCAAGTGGACATATTTGTCGTACAGGAACCATGATCGAAAAAAGTACAGATTGGAACACTCTTCCTTAAATTCTCCGGAGAAGTTTTCTATATTTTTCTAAAACAATCTTGGGTTCATTTTGCAGTTATATTGACTTGATGAACCCGTGATCACTATGTAAGAGGAAGCCGTCTACTCTCCATTCTTTTTTGTAAATGTTAAAGCAAAACATGACGTTATCAAAAAGTTGTGAAGTGAAAATCAGGCTGTCGGAGAGTTTCCCGACAGCCTTTACCGTTAGTTAGAATCTTTATTCATTCGCCGCTAAAGCTGTAGTTGGCAACCATGTTCATCCCAAATAAAGGTAGACAAACTGTTGTTTGTATAGAAAAGCTTGTTCTGGAAAATCTTCTTTTTTCCTCTTTTTAAAAGAAAAAGGATAAAATCCCTTTTGCACTGATAGCGGGTGACCTTTGGTTGATCCTATCGTTTTTTCAATGTCCTTTCCAAAAGCGAATCTTTAGCAAATCTTCGTTAATTTCATGATTTTCTTTCAGCAATTTCAACCGTTTTGACATGAAACCCGTCCATGTCTAGAATTTTAAACGAATAATGATCAAAATCAATTTCATCTCCGACTTTCGCATCCATTTTTTGGGTTAAAATCCACCCCCCAATGGTATCAACATCGGCCTCTTTAATCTGGAGGCCAAAAATATCATTGACTTCCTCAATTAAAACTTTTCCATCGACAACTGTTTTTGAATCAGTAATTTTTTTAATTTGCGGAGTTTCATCCGCATCGAATTCATCGCGAATTTCCCCGACAATTTCTTCCAAAATATCTTCAACTGTCACTAGACCTGCCGTCCCGCCGTATTCGTCAATTAAAATGGCCATATGAATGCGTTCCATTTGCATCTTAACCAACAGGTCATGGATCGGAATCGTTTCAATGACATGAATGACTGGCCGCACATATTCACCCACCGTTTTTTCTCCTTGGATTCCTTTGACATAGTCGGTGAGCACCTCCTTCATGTTTACGATTCCGATCATATTATCTTTATCGCCGTTAAATACGGGATAGCGCGTATAATGCTCCTCCATGACAATCTCAATGCAGTCTTTTAATTTCATGTCTTTATCAAAAGCAACAATTTCTGTTCTTGGAACCATGATTTCTTTTGCAATGCGGTTGTCAAACTCAAAAATGTTGTTGACATATTTATATTCCGACTGGTTGATTTCCCCGCTTTTATAGCTTTCAGACAAAATAATGCGCAATTCTTCTTCCGAATGGGCAATTTCATGCTCTTGTGCCGGCTTGAGGCCAAACAAACCCGTCAAAAGCCTCGCAGCGCCGTTTAAAATCTTAATAAACGGTTTCATGACTTTGTCGAACAAAATGAGCGGACGGGCAAAAAGCAGCGTGATATGTTCTGCTTTTTGTATGGCGAATGTTTTCGGCGCCAATTCCCCGACAACAACATGCAAAAACGTCACAACGGAAAAGGCGATAACGAAAGACAAAACGGTTGTCACTGAGGTCGGAAGCTGAAAGTAAACAAAAATTGGATGCAACAAATGTTCGACCGTAGATTCACCAATCCAGCCCAATCCTAAAGAGGTGATGGTAATTCCAAGCTGACAAGCTGACAAATATTCATCTAAATTGGAAATAACCTTTTTGGCTGCGATCGCTTGTTTATTTCCTTCCGAAATAAGCTGATCGATTCTTGAAGTGCGGACTTTGACAATAGCGAATTCTGATGCCACAAAAAAACCTGATAGGGCAATTAAAAAGGCCACTATAAGCAAATTAAAAATTTCCAAATATCTCCCTTACCGTTTCTAAACAGTAAGGAATACACCTCCTGTAATCTTTCTTTTATTTAGTACTTTCCTAAAAGAGAATATGATTAATAAAAAATTACCAGCAACGCCTTCACCAAATTGGCGCTTTGCTTAGACAATTTTTCCATTATGATGGCGCGCTGTTTCCCGTTCATATGATCCATCAATTGCTGCATGTCTTTTATTTCTTTTTCAAGATTTTGCATAATTTGGGCAATATGTTCGACATGCATTTCCAAGCTTTGATTTGAAAGTGTTTTTGATTGCATCATGTCGATGACATCTTTAATTTCATTAAGCGGGCAGTTCATTTTTTTATACCGCTTCACCAATTCAATCGCTTCAACCGCCTCTTCATCATACAGGCGATAATTGGAATCAGTGCGCCGTGGATGCAACAAGCCGATCTTCGTATAATAATCGATCGTTCGTTTTGACACGTTCGTTCTTTCGGCTAACTCTCCAATTCTATAATACTTCCCAATACATTCACCCCTGTTTATAGAATTATTTTTAATTTACAAAAAATTAACCGTACAGTCAACGTTTTAGTTTTGGAAAACAAGCAAAAAACTTTTCATTTATGTCTAACTTACTTTCACAGTTTGATTTTTAGTTCAAGGCCTATTTAGGAACTGTTTCAAAAATAAATTTCATTTTGTAAAAAATTGGTTAGCAAAATGAAAGTCACCAAAATACAGGAAACAAGTTAATAGTTTGGGCTCATGATTTTCGAACCCTCATTTTGTATTAAGTTGGAAAAAATGCCCGCCTGCCGCCTTGGCAATGTCTTCAATTCTGCTTGGATCAAAGGAGATTAAAAAACATGTGGCAGGTCCGGCCGATTTTGCTACATCAATTTCTGTTGAAGTGATTTGGCAATAATCTAACTTGTTTTCTTCACAAAGCTTTTTCCATTCATATTGAATTCCTTTTGAGCCGATCGGAACGATTTCAAATACATACGGCAATTCTAATAGTTTTTTTATGATTGGCAGAGGCCCGATTTCATGTTTTTTTTCGATTACTTCGCCTCCGCACAGCGGTTTTCCGATGCAGGCAAATTTCGCATGGCTTGGCGTTTTCCGAACCTTGATGTCTGCTCTTCTCACCTTCCCAATGACTATGATGCCAAAAGCGGACTGAACCATCTTGAAATTGCTTTCTGTGCTTCCGGTTATGGGAATCGGTTCGCACTTAAGTTCCGAGAAAAGGGTTTCACAGCCTTTTTTTAAATGAATCCATTCGTCTTCACCGATGAGATTTTGCATGACAATGGCAAGCGGCTTTGCCCCCACTGTTAAACATTCGGATAAAGCTACTCTTAAACCATAATAAGCGACCGTTTCATAATCAACTTTGACGTAATCAAACATTTTTTGTCCCACACCGCCGGAATTGTCAGCGGCAATCACAAGATCTTCATCATTTGATATCGGAATCATGATAACGTCTCTCATGGCGGTGAACCTCTCTTTGTTTTTCTAAAACAGGAAAAAGTTTTACGGTTACTGCATGACCAATCATTAAATTGATGGCTGTACCGATGACCAATCCCGGCAACACTCCGAAATAAAAGCCTTTCCCGATCAAAAAGGAAAAAGGAACGGCAGCTAAAAAACCATTGACGATAAAAAAGAAAACGGCTGCTGCGTATTTGTTTTTTCTGTAAATCACCCCAAATGCCCAAACGAGCAAAAACATTTCGACTGCAATCATTGCATGAAACGCTCCTAACGGAAAACCAGCGAGATAGCTTGACATGATATGACCAAAGAAAGCCGCAACTGCTCCCGCAACCGGCCCTAATACGACAGCGGCCACAAGGGCTGGAAATGAATCAAGGGCAACACTCGAAATATACGCGGGGATTTTAATAAATGCTCCGACAACGGAAAGTGCAATAAACATTATCAAATACGCATATTGTTTCATTCTGTTCCCTCTTTCTTTTTAATTGCGCAATCTTCCCATTAATATAACGAATGAAAGAAGTTTAACCGTACTTTTATTTTAATCTTTCACTGATTCCATACCAAATGATATCAACGCGTCCTGCTTTCGCAATCAATTGTTGAAGGCAGCTCCCGCATACATCCCGCCACTTGCGTTCCAATGGGTCAATTGGAACAACGCCTTTTGTCATATCATTGGCAATAATAATGACTGTTCCTCTCTTTTTTACTTCCCACTCACGCCAGTTGAAAATCATCTTTTCCCACTTTTTTTGCCAGTCCGACGATTGATCGATCAGATGAAAAATATATTGTTCAATTCCTTCAATGACCGTTATTTTTTGAAAATGCTCCGTCTCATAAATTTCAGATATTTTGGCATTATTCACGTAGCCGCAAAACCATTTGCAAGCGCCGGATTGCAGCCGGTAATGCTCTTTCACCCATTTTCTTTTTCCGTTGAACGCTCCGCCGACAACAACATGCACCGCTTTCCCCTCCTTACATCTGTCCGCTTTCCTGTCAATGAACAATACGCTCCATGATCCAAGCGCCATTGCCAATATGATGATCCTTCGGGTCCATACCGATAAAGGATCTCGCGAATGACGCCGTCATGAGTGATCATTGCAATGTGGGAAATGGTTTCATCAAAAAAATAGGTGACCGTCTTTTCCCAGCCTCTTTTGACCCTTTCTGAAAAGGTTGGATACGATTCTCCGTTTGGCACTTCAAGATGCAGCATATCGCGAAGCCAGCTTTGATAGCGGGCATCTCCTTTCAGTTCGGAATAGGTTTTCTGTTCCCAATCGCCGAAATTCATTTCCCTAAGTTCTTTTAAGGCAACGAATTTTTGTTTTGGGTAAATGATGCCGGCCGTTTCTGCGGCGCGTTGCAAATCGCTTGCTATTACCAGATCAGGAGCTTTTGGATAATGGCTTTTTTCCAAAGCTTTTTTTCCTTCTTCACACAGCGCTTCATCCGTCCAGCCGATATAGCGTTTTTGTCTATTTGCTTCTGTCAACCCATGACGTATAAGAGTAACAACCACGTTACCATCCATAAAACTGTCTCACTCCCTTCAATCACTGCTCCAAAGGAATCTCCTGTTAAGCCGCCGAACGATTGAAGGAAAAACCGGCGGGCGTACATATAAAGAAAAATAGACGATAAGGCCATCAAAAGATAAACGGCTGGTAAACCCGGGATCATGGGGACGGCGATGAAAAAACATAACAAATAACCGATCAGAACGGCGAAATCTTTTTTGGCAAGCGTTTTAGCAAACAAGTACCCAAGCCCTTCCCGTTTCGCCATTCCCGGACCATCAATCATTAGAGCGCAAACGATGAGACGGGAAAAAAACGGAATGAACACAGCAAACCAAAAATTGTCGATTGCCCCGATGATTTCCGCCATAAACAAAAAGCGAAAAGCTAACAAAAACAGCAGCGCCAACACCCCAAACGTTCCCACTCTGGGATCTTCCATAATCTTCAGCCTTTTTTCCTTGTCGCGATAAGAAAAATAGGCATCCGCTGTATCTGTAAAACCGTCAAGATGAATGCCGCCCGTTATCGCCACAAAATAGAATAAAAGAAAAAGAGCGCAAGCCCAATTGGACAATGGTGTCCAAAATTTTGCCATATAGATGATCAAACTGCCTATCAAACCGATGAAAGCCCCGATCATCGGCATACTTAACACCGCAAATTTGAGCCGTTTCTCATCTATTGCAAACTCCTTTTGAACCGGAATGATCGTGAAAAACTGGAGCGCAAGAAAAAAACCCTCCATTATTTGTCTGGCCGTTCTCATTTCATTTCCCCCACGATTGAATGATGTTGAGCAAATCATCCATATGAATATGGTTTTGGGCATGTCGGGCAATCTGTTCATACTTTTTTGTTTTTTCCTTTTTCAACCATTTTACTTGCTTTTTTTCAAGTCCTTTCCGGTCTCGAATCCTGTTGAGCCATTCCGTGCGGAATTCGTCATTGAAAAAAATATGGTGGAAATATGTGCCAATCACCCTTCCAGAGTCGATCACTGCGCCATCCGTCCCGTCCGAAAGCTTGATAAAAGGCCGCACTGCTTGCGGAACAATCGGTTCGGTTACGCCTAAATGAATTTCATACCCTTCCACGAAAAACTGGGGAAAACCTGATTGCGGATGAATAATTCCTTTGTTCCGCACCGTTTTTTTCTCATGATAAAAAGTTGTGCCCACTGGGAGGATGTTGAATCCTTCTTCATAACGTCCTTTCACCCCTGTATCCGATCCGGCTTTATCATACAAGTATCTTGAAAGCATTTGATAACCGCCGCAAATGCCGATGATCGTTCCGCCCGTTTGGTTGTATGCTTTAATCTTTTGAGCCAAGCCGCTATTTTTCAATTGTTGCAGATCGTGAATCGTGCTTCTCGTTCCCGGAATCACGAGGGCATCCGGTTCGCCGAATTCATCCGGGCCGGACACAAGTCGGATGGAAACATCTTCTTCAAATAAAAACGGCTCAACGTCCGTATAATTGGATATATAGGGGAGCTTTACCACCGCAATGTCAATTTCTCTCCTGTTTTGGTTGGCAAATCGTTCGGTGAGCGACAAAGAATCTTCGCCTTCGATCATATGTCCGGAAACATAAGGAACCACCCCTAATACTTTGATGCCCGTCCGTTCCTCCAGCCATTGCACACCGGGTTGAAACAAGCTGAGATCCCCTCGGAATTTGTTGATGATAATCCCCTTTACCCGGCTACGTTCTTCTTCGGAAAAAAGTTCAAGCGTCCCGATAATGCTGGCAAACACGCCGCCCCGATCGATATCTGCTACCAGTATCACCGGAACGTCGGCCAGTTCGGCCACTTTCATGTTGACAAGTTCCCTGTCTTTCAAGTTGATTTCAACAGGACTTCCTGCCCCTTCCATCACGAGAAAATCATATTGTTCCGACAGCTTTTCCAGTGAAAGCTGAATCGCTTCCAGCCCTTTTAGATAAAATTTTTCCCGGTAATCTTGGCCGCCTAATGTTTCATAGCTTTTGCCAAGCAAGACGATTTCCGAAGTGCAATCGTTTTTCGGTTTCAATAAAATCGGATTCATATAGACGGAGGCCGCCGTGCCGGCGGCTTCTGCCTGAATTCCTTGAGCCCTGCCGATCTCCCTTCCATCCAATGTGACATATGAGTTGTTTGACATATTTTGTGATTTAAACGGAGCAACCTTGTAGCCAAGTTTGTGAAAAATAGCACAAAATGCCGTGGCAATGAAACTTTTGCCAACATCAGAAGCCGTTCCCTGAATCATGATCCCTTTCATTGTAGTTCTCCCTTCATAGCAACTGGAATGCCGAATTCCATTCTGACCGCCAAATCCGCACGTTCAACGATTTGTTGATGGAGATGGCCGAGAAGGCGAACATATTGGAACACTGCATTTGACCGCGCTGGAAATTCCCAGTTGACCTCATTGGAGACGATGCAAAATAGCTCGCAGCTTTTTTGCAGCTCAGAAAGACCACGGATGATTTTTTCCAACACATATTGGCGAAAAGAAGCGGTCTGCCATCGTTCACCATGTTGTTCATGAAAAAAAAGTTCGTTTGTCAACAATGTTGTTAAACAGTCCAACAGCACAAAATCATTTTTTTGCAGTTTTTCCGACAACTTGCCGACATCATTTGTCTGTTCAATTGCCAGCCATTTTTCTCTGCCTTGGGCTCTTTTTAGCTGGTGTTGCAATATTCGTTTTTTCATTTCTTCATCTGATGGAAATGAGGTTGCAATATAAACAAGGCGGTTTGCCTGATTCTTTTTAGCCGTCAAATAATATTCGGCCCACGAACTTTTCCCGCTTCTCACCCCGCCGGTCACAAAGATCAACACTTGTCCTTCCACTCCTTAAGCGCTAAAAGAAGCCGGTCGTTTTCTTCTTTTCTCTTAACCGCCAAACGAATGTATTTGCCGGACAGCCCGTTGAAATTGTATGTATGTCTAGGCACTATACCTCTTTCCAATAAAAAGCGGATCAAAGGCAGCATATCTTTTTTTGGCTGCTCTCTTAACAAATAAAAGTTGACAGAGCTGTCCGCCACCACAAAACCAAGTTCATGGAGTTGTTCAAACATTCGCTTCCGTTCATGCGAGATCATTCTTTTTGTTTTTTTGACATGGTCTTCGTCCTTTAATGCTTCTATTCCCGCCCTCTGCCCAATGGCGTTGACGCTCCAATGCACCTGAAATTTTTTTAGTCTCTGGATGACCGTTTCATCGGCAAGCAAAAAGCCGAGTCTTAAACCTGCAATGGCATACATTTTGGTCAAAGAACGCAAAATGATCACATTGGAAAAAGATGATAAACAATTCAGAATTGATACGTTTTCCAAGGCGAAATCATAGAATGCTTCGTCCAGAACGACAAACACGTGCTTCTTTTTGGCATCTTGAATGATTTCCAATAATGCTTCCCGGTTAAATACTTTGCCTGTCGGATTGTTGGGGTGGCAGAGGAAAAACGCTTTTTTCCCGGAAAGAGCCGCTGTTAGCTTCTCAACGTTCAACTCCCAATTGTCTTCCTCTTTTAAAACATAGGATGAAATCCGCCTTGAGAACGGTTCGCATGCTTTTCGGTATTCTGAAAATGCCGGTTCCACGATCAAAACGTCTTCATTTTGCAGCAAGGCGGCTGCAATGATAAAAATAAGTTCTGCGGCACCGTTTCCGATTAATATATTTTCAGGCGAAACATTTTCCTTTCCGGCAATTACCGCTCGCAATTCCGCCATATCAGGATCTGGATAATCGGCAACAAACGGAAAAAAGCGATCCCAGTTTTTGCGGATGCATTCAGGCGGGCCGAAAGGATTGATGTTGACGCTGAAATCGATGATGTTTTCCGGCATCCGGATGTTCAATGATTTATAAAGATAAGATGGATTGGCTCCATGTGATGGCAGCATCGAAGCATACACCTCCGATCATGAAAAATAGCAAGAAAAACCTGTCTGTTTTTTTCATAATATCAATAGCATCGTGAATATGTTTTGCTTCTAGCGAATAAACCCCGTCTCCCAATTTAGGGCGATTGGAAATTTTCCCTTGATAACGGTTGATTCCCCCTAATGATACACCCAGCAAAGCAGCCATGGCGCTTTCAAGAAATCCGCTGTTGGGGCTGGGGTGTTTGCGGGCATCCCTTTTCAGAATGGAAAAGCATTCCCGCTTTTGAATCCCTTTTGCCGGATGATTGACAAGTACCATGATGAAAGCTGTCAGACGGCTCGGAAGGTAATTCAACAAATCGTCCAGCTTGGCGGAAGCAAACCCGAATTCAGCGAACTTCTCGTTTTGATAGCCTACCATCGAATCCGCAGTATTGACGACCCTGTACAAAACCGCAAAAGGAGCTCCGCCGAACAGCGCCCAAAAAAGCGGAGCGGTAATGCCATCGCTCGTATTTTCCGCTACCGTTTCCACCGTTCCCCGAACGATTTCCGATTCTGGCAAATCTGCCGTATCGCGGCCGACAATCCATGACAGCTTTTCTCTTGCCGAAACGAGATTTTTTTGGCAAAGCGGTTCATAAACTGCCAAAGCTGCTTCCCGCAAACTTTTTTCCGCTATCATAAAAGAAATGATCACCGCTTCCGCAAAAATGCCCGCTGCTGGGTGAAGCCTAGAGAAAAATGACACAATTGAAAAAGCGGCCAGCATAAAAAATAAACCGACCAGCATGATCATCGCCATACCTTTTTCTTTCTTAAAGCGCCCTTTGTTGAAGCGCCGTTCGCAAAACGCAATAGACCAGCCAAACAAGCGGACGGGATGGGGGGCATTTTTCGGATCACCGATGATTTGATCGATCACAAACGCCAGCATGATCGCAATTACATGTTCTGTCATGTCCTTCCCCTTCTTTTTTTATTTAGCTGAATCGCTTGAATTGTACTCTCATATACCCCCCTGCCGATCAATCTTCCAAGTGTTGTGATCGTGCCAGCGTGCTGATGAAAAATGCCCTTTTGCGTGGCCGCCACTAATATGCTGTCTGTGGAAGTGCCTGTTGCAATCGTATTGGAGACAGGATCCAACACTTTTTCATCAGCCAGCGCCTTCGTTTTGGCTTCTGTTGCCGTCATCACACTTTCAATAAATGCTTGATCAGATAACCGTCCGTTTATCAAAACCCATGTATTGATCGTCCCTGAAGCTATGCCTTTCCGTTTTATACTATTTGCTGCATCCACTGCATTGGAAAGTCCTGCTGTCACAACAATGACAACGGAGACTCCTTCTGCTTCAAGCTCGCTGACTACCCCATCTTCCAAACAAGCCGCAGTCATCATGGCGACTGTTGCATGTTGATCAAACCCGTTTTTCTGCAGAAAATCGGCCATTTCCGAACGGCTGTCTTGACAATTGTAGCTTTTATCGACATGACGATTGACAAAAGTGCTGTGCCAGCCAAATCCTCCGCCTATAATGGCGGATGAAAGGGTTTTGAGCGGCGATGCCGCTTTTAAATAGATGAGTTCCTTCGTCTGAACAATGTCCTTTTTTGTCACTTTATATGTTTCTTCCTGTTTCTGTTCGGGTATAAGCAGCATTTGCGGGCGGGCAAGCTCCGGATGTGATTGTTTGACAATCGAAACACCATACACCTGTTCAATCGTTTTTTCGTTCATCACGACAGATGAATTATCAACGGCAACCGCTTTTCCATCTTTTAATAACAGCAGTTTGTCACAATAAAGGCTTGCTAAATTCAAATCATGAAAAATTGAGACAACCGTTAATCCATTTGATTGTGTCCAATTTTTTAACTGATCAAGCATGATTTTTTGATGGGAAATATCAAGATGGTTCGTGGGTTCATCCAATAAAAGCAAAACGGGGTTCTGTACAAGAGCCTGCGCTAAAAAAACCCTCTGTTTTTCCCCGCCGCTTAATTCATTGATCGCTTTATTTTTTAAGTGGGAAATATTCGTCTGCTCCATGGCCTTTTGGATGATTTGTTCATCTTCTCCCGTCAACCGCTTGAAGAAACCCGTTTGAAAAGGATAACGGCCGAGCGCCACTGTCTCCAAAACGGTATAATCGAACATTTGCGTCGGCAATTGCGGCAATGAAGCGATGTTTTGCGCCAATTTTTTCGGAGAATAAGCAGAAAGAGGTTTGCCGGCAAGCTCGATCGTCCCGCTTTTAACCGGAAGAATCCCGCTGATCATTTTTAATAGTGTCGTCTTTCCGCTCCCGTTTGGCCCCAAAATGCCAAATATTTCCCCTTTTTTTACTGAGAAGGAAAGGTTTTCGATAATCTTTCGCCCTTCATAGCCTCCCGAAATGTTCTTGACTTGCAGCATGTTACCCTCTTCTTTCCATTCTTTGTTTCATTAAAATAAAGGCAAAGCTGGGAGCGCCGATCAAAGCCGTGATCACACCGATCGGAAGTTCTGTCGGCGACACGATCGTTCTTGAAACGAGATCCGCCAAAATTAAAAAAGCGGCGCCAAGAATGGCGGACAAAGGGAGAAGATGGCGATAATCACTTCCCCATAGCAGCCTGTTTACATGTGGGATGACAAGACCGACAAACCCAATCGTTCCGCTGATGGCAACGGCCGCACCGGCTAAACAAGAGGATGATGCTAAAACAAACAGCTTTCTCCTTTTTACATGGACCCCAAGCTGCTGCGCCTTTTCTTCGCCAAAGGACAGAGCGTTTAATTCTGTTCCGTTTACAAAAATCAAAATGGACCCGATTAAAAAAAATGGCAAAAGCATCAATACGTATCCCCAGCCGCGCATCGCAACGCTTCCTAACAACCAGTTGACAATTTGTCGCAATTCTTCGCCTGTCAGGGCAATCATCAACGAAATGAAAGCACTTAAAAAGGAACTTAAAATAATTCCGGTCAGCACAATCGTTTCAATCCTCATCGTTTTTTCAATGAAATTGGCGAACAAAATCACAGCCAAAATCGTTAAAAAACCCGTAAAAATGCTGACAACCGGCAAAGTGAATGAGCCGAAAAAAGGAATTTGAATGCCGAAAAAAAGAACAAGTACAGCACCTAAAGAAGAACCTGATGAAACACCGAGCGTATAAGGATCTGCCAAAGGGTTTTGCAAAAGCCCTTGATAACAAGCTCCCGCCATTGCAAGCGAGGCTCCGACAAGTCCGGCTAAAACGACACGAGGAAGTCGAATATCAAGCACAATGCTTTTCATGCTTTCATCAATGTCCGGCGCCAAACCGATATGAAACAGTTGATTGAAAATTATTTGGAAAATATCCTTAAACGTGATGTGAAACGTTCCGATAGAAATTCCTAAAAAGACGGAAAAAATAAGAAAACAAGCGGTCGCCGTATAGGCGACCACATGTTTATTTTTTGTAGACATCCGGATAAATTGCTTTCGCAAGTTCTTCTACTCCTTCAACCAATCTTGGGCCTGGGCGGCTCACCAAGTCGGAATGCACATCGTAAACCCGTTTATTTTTCACCGCTGATACATTTTCCCATCCTTTGCGTGCCAACACCTGGTCAACAGCTTTATCGACGTAATAGCCGTATGTCGTCACAATGACGTCTGGGTTCAGTTTTACAACGGCTTCTTCCGTCATTTGCGGCCAGCCTTCTTGATCGCCCGCTGCATTTTTTGCTCCAATGATCGTTAGCATTTCATCCATAAACGTTCCTTTTCCAGTCGTATAGATTTGTGGTGCGGGATTCACTTCGACAAAAACAGACACTTTTTGATCATCCGGAATCGTTTTTCCTTTTTCTTGAATATCCGCCAGTTTCGTTTTCATCTCAGCCACAATATCTTCGGCTTTGTCACTTGTCCCTGTAATTTTGCCGATTGTCTGGATGGAGTCATACACTTTATCAAATGATTGGGCATCTTCGACTACAAAAACATTTATTCCCGCATCTTTCAGCTGCTTCAGCCCTTCCTGCGAGTTATGGGCGCTGGAAGCATGCGCTAAAACAAGATCCGGTTTTAAAGAAATAATTTTTTCAACATTAAATTCCATCCCGCCAACCTTTTCTTTGTTTTGAACATCTTCCGGATAGTTGTCATTATCACTTACACCGACAATTTGTTCACCCAACCCTAAAGCATAGGCAATTTCAGTATTGCTTGGAATTAGCGAAACAATCCGCTCCGGTTTTTCGTTTACCGTCACCTCATTTCCTAAACCGTCCTTGACCTTCACCGGAAATTGTGAAGCCGTCTCTTCCGTCTTTTGATTGCTTTTGTTTTCAGACGGCTCTGATGTATTTTGTTGGCCGCATCCAGCCGCAATTCCAAATAGAAGTAATAAGGCTAAAAATAGTGCAGATAGTTTTTTCATCATTTTCCTCCTCCAATAAAAAACATCTTCTTGAATTCGATAAGAAGATGTCTGAAAACGTACATATGTATTGTTTTCAAACACCTCCCTATCCGCGTAGGGTTTTAGGTGTGCTCAAACAGGCAGGTCTCCTGGCTCATGGTCATCGCTTCCTGGACCTTCCCGTTGAAACAGTGGTTTTCCCAGGTTGCTCCCATTCACAGTGGCGGGACCGCGTTGGATTTTCACCAAACTTCCCTTTTAAGCTGGCAGCTATGTGCCGGCACCTGTTTGCTTTTCGGTATAATGTTATGACGAAATGTATTATACATGATTTGATTGAATTCTGGTAGGAAGAAAATGCAAAAAATCGACAAATTGACCTAAATGTTTTGGATTTCGATACAGTTTTCGCTAAAAATAAAATTTTTTTGAACTTCCTTTCCATTACTTGAATAAAATATTGGCAGACAAGCGAATTGGATGTTTGAAAACGAAGGAGGATATTGCAGTGACAACCGTTCTTTTAGACCCTGGCCACGGAGGAAGCGATCCCGGCGCAACCTATAGAAATTATGAGGAAGAAGATTTTACGTTGACTATTGCCCTCTTGGCAAGACAACATTTACTTGAACATTACCAAGTCAACGTGCTCATGACGCGCACAGACGATCGAACAGTCGGTTTGTCAGAAAGATCATCCATGGCTAATCGAGAGAATGTTGATTTTTTCTGTTCCATTCATATTAATGCCGGCGGAGGAACAGGTTTTGAAAGCTATGTTTATAACGGAGGGGCCTCTCCAAGAACGATCCAATACCGGTCCGTCATCCATGATCAAATTATGAGCGTCATCGGTCCGAAATATAGCGTAAAGGATCGGGGCAAAAAAAGCGCCAATTTTCACGTATTAAGAGAAACAAAAATGCCTGCGGTTCTTTTGGAAACATTGTTTATTGACCATTCAAATGACATCAAACTTTTAACATCGTCTGACTTTATGAGCGACTATGCAGCAAGCTTAGCCGATGGAATCGGAAAAGCGCTTAATTTGCCCAGAAAGTCGACACGCACCACCCCAACCCCGCAGCCATCGCCAGCTGCAGGCAGCAGGATGTACAAAGTCATTGCCGGTTCCTTTAAAAACCGAGAAAATGCAGAAAAGCTCATAAATGAACTGAAAGGAAAAAATGTTGATAGTTTCCTTTCCGCTGCGATGGTGGACGGAACAAGTTATTTCCGCGTTCAAACAGGGGCATTTAAAAATTTGCAAAATGCAAAAGACCAGTTGGCAAGGCTTGTTCAATTAGGATACAAGGATGCATTTATATTAACCCCTGCAGAACAAGGAACGGCACAATCAGGGCAAAAGACAGATTCATCCCGTTCATCAACACCTCAACCGGAAACCCCTTCTCCCGATTCAAGGGATATCCCTATTTTAGGGGAAACGCTCGTATCGGGAACAATCTTGGATTTATATGTAGAAAAAACAAATCCTAGCGCACCTCAGCTGGGCGATTTGTATGAACAATTAAGCAAATCCTACGGAATTCGCGGCGACATCGCATTTGCACAAGCAATTCATGAAACAAACTATTTCCGTTTTACGGGAGTAGTCAATCGCAATCAAAACAATTTTGCCGGAATCGGAGCTACCGGTCCAAATGTTACAGGAGCAAGCTTTTCCACTCCGAGAGAAGGCGTTCTTGCCCATCTCCAACATTTATATGCATACGCCACAACGAAGCCTCTTCCAGCCGGGTTTCCCCTCGTCGATCCCAGATTTATTTATGTGGAACGAGGTTCTGCCCAGACCTGGAAAGATTTAAATGGGAAGTGGGCCGTCCCCGGCAGCCGTTACGGAGAAACGATTTTATCCATTTACCTTTCCATTTTGCAGTTTGCGACACAACAATTGAACGCTGCTCAATCAGCCGTAAGCAAACAAATATAACCTGAATTCCAAAAAGATGTTGTATAAAAATGAAAAGATTATCAAAAATACAAAGAGAGCCAACTTCCGGCTCTCTATTTTATTAAAATGCTTCCGGTTCAAACGTCTTGCAATCAGTTTCCTTTTGATTTTTTGCCGTTTTTCCTGAATGACTTACGACATAAATGGCATCAGCTGCACATTTATTCCCCTCCGCCCAATATTTGCAGTTATTTACCTCACACAAAACGTCTTGCGCCATGTTTGTCACCTCCCAGTAATATATTTTCCTTTGGAAAGTGTTTTGATACTTGTTGCGTCGTGAAATGTCCATGGCAATATTTCGAACCGCAAAGGCAATCGTTTTTGCATGTTTTGTTGGCTGTTTAATGAATTGATGATTTTCATGTCATTTTTAAGCAAAATTTCGTTTACTTTGCCGATGGACAAGCAAGGTGATCTGCTCCATTCCAAAAGGAGCCTCAGAAAAAGAAAATGCAAACATTTGTAACGCCTCAGTCCTCCATTCGCAATGCAATTTCACTCCATCCGTAACATTCATCTAGCACAATCATGATTTGGATGACAAAAGCCGCCATTTGCGGCGGCTTTCTTTTATTTGGCAAAAATATGATTACCGATTACAGTCGTTATTGACTTGGAGCGCACCCATTGATCATCGGTTTTTTCAGGGTTATAAAAATAAAGGGATCCTCTTCCCAACCCTTGAAAAGCCAAGGCCTCATGTACAGCCATTTTAGATTCCTCACTGGCAGGCTTGTAAATTTCCCCGTTTTGCACAGGTGTAAATTGTCCGGGTTGATAAATAACCTCTGTAATTGTGTCCGGATAAAGGCTGCTTTCCACTCTGTTCAACACAACCGTAGCAACAGCAACTTTTCCTTTATAAGGCTCCCCTTTCGCTTCCGCTTCTACTAATCTTGCCAGCAAATCTTTTTCCTGTTCAGTGATGGTCTCTGGAATGATTAATTTTTCACCAACATATACATCATCTGAATATTTATTGTTGACAGCTTTTAACTGTTTAACTGGAACACCGTATTTCACGCCGATTTTCCAGAGGGAATCTCTTTTTTTTACGATATAAGCTGCTTTTGCTTCATGTATCCCGCCTGTGAAAAAAATGGCAGAAAGAGCAATCAATGAGGAAAAGAAAATTTTTTTCATTTTTTTCATTTAGAAAACCTCCTTTTTTTGCTCTCTATTACCCTACCATCTTCTAAACTATAATTCATTAAAAAATCTTTACCTTTTCATCCTAAATATTCCAGATGTTTTTATGTTAAAATAACAATAGTAATCAAAAGTCAGAAAATATCTTTCTTTTTTATGGAAAGGTGAAAAAGAATGAGACTTCCTACATGTTGTTTTTGCCGGAAAACGATTCCATTCGGCAAGATCCATAAAGCTTTATTATCTTTTCGACAATCCGTCTTCTGTCCATCATGCGGCAGAAAGCTCTATTTTTCAAGAAGATCAAGGCAAAAAACAGGTTTCATCAATATGGCGGTTGTGCCGTCTCCGCTTTTGCTGCAAGCATTCGGGCTCCCTTTTCAGTACACCATCGCCTTATTTCTACTGCTTTCCTTCGCCGGTTGGCTGATGTATCCATTTGTTTGTTCTTTTGCCGAAAAAGAAGAACCCCTTTGGTAAGCGAGTTCGCTTGCTCGAATTAAATAAAAAAGGACTAAGGCACTTGTTGGCCTTGTCCTTTGCGGGGGCTCGACAAGGTACATGTCGAGTTCGGAATTGTGGCGTTAGCCCACAATATACTGAAAGTTGCAGGGCATCCGCCAGCTGCTTTCAGGATACAAAAGCAAGTGGAAGAAAGACAAGATATTTTTTCTCCACTTGCTTCATTTTAGGGACTTATCAAACAGCACCTCATTCCTTTTTATTTATCTTTCAAAATGTCATGGTCGACGTAACGCTCGCCGTTCAGCTCACTAATAACATTGATCGCAACTTTGGCGCCATCGCCGGCAGTGATGATCGTATGTACGCTGACACCTGCAGCTGTACCCGCAGCCCAAATCCCGTCAACGTTTGTCTTCCCTTGTGCATCGACATCAAATATTGTTTTAATGCGGGGTTCTGTCCCGTCTTTTGTCTTTAGCCCGACTTTGTCAGCTAAATCAGTCAGCACTCCTGTAGCTAATATGACGTGTTTCGTTTCATAGGATCCTTTATCCGTCTTCACTACAAGCCCTTCCGCTAGCTTTTCAATTGTCTCCACATTTTCTGCCACAATCTCCGCGCCGAATTTTTCCGCTTGTTTTTTCCCTATATCAATTAAATCAGGCCCGGAAATTTCCATAACCCCATAATGGTTTTCAATCCAAGCTCGTTTCGTCATGGATTTATCGTTGTCTAACACCAGTGTTTTTTTACCAGCTTTTGCCGTGAACAAAGCGGCGCTTGCACCTGCAGGACCTGCCCCGACAATGACTACATCATACATTTACAATTCCCCCTTTGGAAAACTTTTGATAAGTCCATTGTAAGCGCAAATAAAACGAATTGTAAAGATTTTCATCCGGCTGTTACTTTGAAAGAGGAACTGTTTTTGCATTGGCCGTCCTCTAAAAATTTTTTCTCTTTTATTTCCACAAGCAGTTTGTGAGGAAGACGGGAAAAAAATCTCGTAAAAATCAGTAAAACGGCAGGGATATCGGCATAATAACATCGAGGTGATTGGTCATGAAACCGTTTATTCCACAACTCGTATACATTGAACCAAGAGCGCTGGAATACCCGCTTGGAGTGGAATGGAAAGAAAAGTTTGAAAAAATGGGGATTGACATCCGCTATACAACTTCCCACAATCAAGTGCGGAATATCCCTGGAGATACACCTTTTCAAAAATACCGCAATGCGAAGTCCACTTTAGTCATCGGCGTTCGAAAAACATTGAAATTTGATACGAGCAAGCCTTCTGCCGAATATGCCATTCCGCTGGCAACCGGGTGCATGGGACATTGCCATTACTGCTATTTGCAGACAACGTTAGGAAGCAAACCCTACATTCGCGTTTACGTAAATTTAGAGGAAATTTTTCAGCAGGCTAAACAGTATATAGAAGAGAGAGTTCCAGAAATAACCAGATTTGAAGCTTCGTGTACGTCTGATATCGTCGGGATAGATCATTTAACACATTCACTCAAAAAAACGATCGAATTTATTGGAGAAACAAAGCTGGGGAGATTGCGGTTTACAACGAAATATCATTATGTAGACCATTTATTGAATGCCAAACATAACGGCAACACCCGCTTCCGATTCAGCATCAACAGCGATTGGGTCATTCGTCATCTGGAGCCGGGAACATCAAGATTGGATGAAAGAATCAGCGCTGCTTTGAAAGTCGCAAAAGCTGGATATCCTATCGGTTTTGTAGTTGCTCCACTTTATCGCCATGAAGGCTGGAAAGAAGAATATGGAGAATTATTCAAAAAACTGGGTGAAGCAATTGAAGACGATAACTTAACATTTGAATTGATTCAACATCGTTTCACGAAACCTGCCAAAAAAGTTATCGAAGCAAGGTATCCAAACACGAAACTGGAAATGGATGAGAAAAAAAGAAAATACAAGTGGGGGCGGTATGGAATTGGCAAATATGTTTATCAAACAGAAGAGGAAAGGGAACTGAAAGAGACGATGGAACAATATATTCACTATTATTTTCCTAACGCCATCATCGAATACTTTACGTAAAACTGTAAGGAATACAAACCTTTTCAAAATCGACGGTCAGAAATGGTTAATTCACCAAAAACATTTTCTTTTGCTAGCTCACCTTTTCCCGAACGAACATATGATAAAACAAACAGTTTACGGTAAAGGTGATACAAAAATGAAGGAAAATCACACAATCGATGTTCCCGTTTTATATGATTGGTTCCGTTCCACCTCCCGCCTCCACATGAACGTTCGGCTTTATAGGAAACGAAAACCTTTAAAAGCGCAAACATTTTACTATTATGCTTTAGCTGATGGAAAAAAGACCGTGTATACGGACGCCGATCAAATCAAAGAATTTACGGATGAAGGGATTATGGATCCAAAAGATGTATCCTATATCCGGCTTTTCATTAACGGCGTCTTGCAGCCGCCGAACATTTATGAAGTGAAAAAAGGAATGTTACTATTAAAATCAAGCGATGTGCCGCAAAAAGGTGTTCCTATTATTTTGGAATTTATTTCCATCTATTTATAATTGACAAAATGAGGTGATACCTGCACAGGATAAAAAAACAGGATCCAAAAGAAGGACTTTTGGATCCTGTTTTGTTAAGCTGATACAACAGTTGTCGATTGAGGTGAATAATTGACCACTTCCAGTACAATTGGCGTATCTGTTAAAATCGGATCTCCACCTGCAGGAACATTGATCGTAAGCGAACCGACCGTCGTTGCTCCCGGCGTATACGTACTTAGGCCGCCCATTTGAAGCACTCCGTTCACATAAACATTATAATAACTGTTGTTAGCTGACAATGCCGGCAATTCGGTTACAGCTGATCCATCATCTTGAAAAAAGCTGGCTGCATCAATGGTGAGCGTACTTCCCGGAGCAGTCTCTGCAGTTGTAACGTAGAAAAATCTTTGATCTTGAGGAACGACATTCGTTGTTGTGGACGCAGTGACAACCAATTTCATTAATTGCAGAGCCAATCAAACCCCTCCCTTCATTCGATCTATTTCATAGTATGTGAAAATGCGGCGGAAGCATTAGACAAATACACAATTTGTACGTGCAGCCACCCTTTTTTTATGATTAATGGAACGTTCAACGGCTTTTTTGATGAGATTGATCACACTTGCACTATCAAAATGAAATGTTTTATTATAAAATGACAGAATATTGCATTTGCTTATTCTTCAAAACTTTGTCACTTTTTCCGAACTTTCTTCATGATAAAATAAAGAGTAAATGGGTAGGAGGAGGAAAAATGGACGTCACCAACCATCAAAAAAATTACACCAAAACAGTTGTCAGTTTGTCGATTGTCATAAATGCGATCATCTTATTGTTGTTTTTCTCGCCGATTGGTTATCGGGGGGATATAGACTTTGATTTGACGATTTTCCCAAGAATGAACGCCATTTTTAACAGTTTTACGTTTGTCTTTTTGCTTTCCGCTCTTTTTGCAATAAAAAAGAAAAACATTAAGGTGCATCGCAACTTTATCTTTGCCGCTTTTACGACAACAGGTTTGTTTTTTATTTCCTATTTAACCTATCATTATTTGCAGTCTGAACCAACTCATTACGGCGGAGAAGGCTTTATGAAATTTTTTTATTTCTTTATTTTAATTTCCCACAGTTTTCTGGCGGCTGTTATCGTTCCCTTGGCATTATTTGCTTTTTTTTGGGGCATATCCAATCAAGTGGAAAAACATCGGAAAATTGTCCGCTGGGCAATGCCAATTTGGCTGTATGTCGCCTTTACAGGAGTGCTCGTTTACCTGTTAATTTCTCCTTACTATTAAAATCCGCCGTCTGCCAAAATTGAGGTTGTCTCAAAAGCCTCTAAAACGAAAAGACCACAGATTGTCCATACTTTCTGTGGTCTTTTACAGTGTGAGAGAGAATTTTCCTGAAACTCCCCGCTTGGAAGGGGAAAAGTTTCCATAACCAAATTTTTTTGTAAAGATGTTAGCAAACGTGCAAGCAGCACTTTGAAAAAAATAAAAATTTCACTGGAATCGTTCTTTAGCTTACACCCAGAGCCAATCCTTTTGCTTTGGATGTAATGTCATTTATTTAATGAAAGTGGCAGCTGATATTTTCATGAATATCAGCCGATTAATTAATTTTATCGATCCAGCAGTTGTATTAAATAATCAGCATTTATTTTTGCACTAACCATCGGATCTTGATCATAATGCTCTTGCTCGACCGTAAACCACTTCACCCCGAATTTGTCTCCAATTTCCAACATTCCCTTGATATCAAGGGTTCCGTTTCCCAGTTCTGTGCTGATCTTTTTCCCTTCTTTCACCGTCATATCTTTTACATGCAAAGAGACGATGCGATTTTGATATTTTTCCATTAAATCTTCCGGAATCAATCCAGCATATGTCACCCAAAAACAATCCAACTCCATTTTCACTAGATCAGAATCCGTATTTTCAAACAATAACTCGAATCCGGTTGTGTCATGAAAACGTTCAAATTCAAAATGATGGTTATGATATCCGAACGTAAATCCTTCTTTTTTGCATATTTCTCCAATGCGATTAAATCGTTCGGCTGCCCGTTTATAACCATCGGCACTTCTATATTCTTCCGGCAAGGCGGGGCAAATAATGAAAAAATTTCCTATTTCTTCATTATATTGAAGCGTTTGAGCCAATTGTTTATCTTCTAACATATGAAACGGTATATGGGCGCCGGCAGCAGCAATCTTTTTTTCATCCATCACTTTTTTCAATTCGGAGCTTGGCGTATCAAAAAATCCCGCAAATTGGATGCCTTCATATCCCATATCAGCAATATCGCGAACGGTTTGCAAAAAGTTTTTGCTGGCTGCTTGACGTACAGAATATAATTGGATTCCGATTTTCCCCATTCCTTGATCCTCTCCCTTATAACTTGATCGTTTCTCCAGTTTCAGCAGATTGGTACAGGGCATTTATGATCTTTTGTAAAACAACCCCCTGTTCCGGCGTGCAGATCGGCTGCTTTCCATTTATACAGCAATCGACAAAACGCTCGATCTGCCATTGGTACGGATCTTTTTTCGGCAAGTAAACAGGTGTTATATCGACCAATGTATCATGTTTTTCTTGGTAAATTTTCAGCGGGAATACGTCCGCACCGCCTTTGTCTCCCATTAAAGACACGTTCATTTCTTCGTCTTTTTCAACATTTGCCGCAAATGATGTTTCCAACAGGATAGAAGCACCGTTTTTAAAGAGGATCATCCCTCTTGCCATATCCTCAATCGAAAAGTTTTGCCAATCCCAATCTCCGAAAAGTCCGACCCCTTTTTTTGTTCCTAATTTCTGATAGGTCACTCCAAGTACTTGAGCAGGTTCAGGGTATCCCATTAAATAAAGCGCTGTATCGAGCATATGAACCCCGATATCAATCAACGGTCCGCCGCCTTGCAATTCTTTGTTAGTAAACACTCCCCATCCTGGAATTCCTCTTCTCCGGACAGCGGTTACTTTTACTGCGTAAATATTGCCTAGTTCACCGGCATGAATAAAGCGCTTTAATGCTTCCACTTCTTGTGTATGTCGATAATGAAGACCGTATGTCAATATTTTTCTATTTTTTCTGGCCGCTTCAGCCATTTCCTCCGCCTCCGCCGGATTCATTGCAGGCGGCTTTTCGCATAGAACATGAAGGCCCGCATTCAATGCACTGATCGCCACTGGTGCATGGAATTTATTCGGAACGCAGATGCTGACGGCATCCAATTCCATCTCTGCAAACATTTTCTGATAATCTGTGAAAACGTGAGGCACTTTAAAATCTTCAGCAAATTTTTGAGCGCTTTCTTTGACAATATCGCATACCGCTACAACTTCCGCTTTGTCGCTTACTTTTTGATAGCTCGGCAGATGGGCGTGGCGGGCAATCCCACCTGTACCAACAATTCCGATTCGCAATTTTTTCACTATTTTGTACCTCCTTGCATTGGATTGGTGATCGATTAATAGCCTCGTTTTTTCTACACATCCAGCATTTTGTATTGTGCTTTTACTAAATGATAATAAACACCGCCTTTTCTCATCAGTTGGTCATGATTTCCTTGTTCGAGCAGATTCCCATGGTCAAGAACAAAGATGTTGTCTGCTTCGCGGATCGTTGAAAGCCTGTGGGCGATGATGATCGACGTTCTGCCTTTCAAGAGCGTTTTCAAAGCCTCTTGAATGACAATTTCCGTTTCGGTATCAATACTGGCTGTTGCTTCGTCTAAAATTAATATTCTTGGATCCGCCAAAAGCGCTCTTGCAAACGAAATAAGCTGCCTTTGCCCTGTGGACAGCACATTTCCGCGTTCTTCGACTTCCGTATGGTACGCGTTGGCAAGCTTTTGGATAAAGTCGTGAGCTCCCACCGCCTTTGCCGCATTGATGACAGCTTCATCACTTGCAGCCGGGTTGCCGAAACGGATGTTTTCCAAAATGGTTCCGGAAAAAATGAATGTATCTTGCAACACAATGCTGATTTGCGAACGAAGGTGATGAAGCGATAAATCTTGAATTGGATAACCATCCACTTTCACACATCCACTCGTTGCATCGTAAAAACGGCTGATCAAATTGGCAATCGTTGTTTTGCCAGAGCCAGTATGCCCCACAAGCGCCACGGTTTCCCCTTCATGAATCGTAAACGAAACGCCGTGCAAAGCTTTTCGTTTTTCATCATATGAAAATTCTACGTTTTCAAAATCAATCCTTCCCCGAATGGAAATTTTTTTGGCTGAAGGAGATTCTGCAACGATCGGTTTTTCATCTAAAAATTCAAAAATACGTTCAGACGAAGCCATTCCCATAAGAAGCTGGTTATACACTTGACCGAGACGGGAAATCGGCTCCCAAAACATTCCTAAATAAAAGGAAAAGGAAACAAATTCGCCAATCGTACACTCGCCGTTTTGAATCAACATTGAACCGAACCAAATCAAAATGACCGTTCCGACAGCAGTCGTCACTTCCACAAACGGGCCGAACATCGCATTTTTTCTGACAGCTTCCTTCCACGTTTCAAAATTTTCCTTGTTTAATTGTCTAAAATATTCATTGTTTTCTTCCTCTTGCGTAAAAGATTGGGTGATGCGTATCCCTTGCAAGCTTTCATTTAAATGTGAATTTAGTTTTGATTGCTTCATGCGTACCATTTGCCAAGATCGTCTTATTTTTTTCCGCAAACTCGTCGAAATGAAAAACATGAACGGCAAAATCACCATAATCGCAATCGTCAATTTTAGATTTAATGAAGATAAAATGGCGATGATGCCGATTAATAATAAAAAATCAGTTAACAGATTGATAACACCATTTGTAAACAAATCCTGTAATGAAGTTGTATCATTCATGATGCGGACGAGGATCGACCCCGCGGATCTTTGGTCAAAAAAACGGTGCGACAATGTTTGAACATGGTTGAACAAATGTTTCCGCAAATCATAAATGACATATTGCCCCAGCTTATTCATCCAGCGTATGCGCAGCGTGTTGGACAAATATAGCAAAAAATAAAGCCCGGCAGTCAGCAAAACTAAGACGGTCAACAGCCTCGTATCCTTTTCAATAATCGCCCGGTCAAACAAATAAACGCCGATGATGATCGGCAATAGAAGCCTGACACCTGTCGAAATCATTACGGTAAAAAAAGAAAGCGGGAGCAAATTGGCGGCGTATGGCTTTAAATAACTTAAGAGCCGCCACATTTGCTGCCAGTTAAAAGGTTTATCAATGACAACATCTTGCGAATAATGGAATCGCTCCAAAATTTGCTTCCTTTTCTCTGTTTGCTCCATTGCTAACACCTCCCTGCAGCCTGTTCCAGCACTATGTCCCGATCTTTATACTGAATGTCAAAAATTCGTTTATAAGCTCCGTTTCGCTGAATCAATTCATGATGTTTGCCTCTTTCGATAATTTTTCCGTTTTCTAAAACAAGAATCTCATCGGCATGTTTAATGGAGGATATACGGTGGGCAATAATAAAAGTTGTTCTCCCCCGCATGACTTCTTTTAGCGCTTGTTGGATTTGAAATTCCGTTTCCATGTCGACAGCACTTGTCGCATCATCCAAAATTAAAATGCTCGGATTTTTGCATATAGCACGGGCAATGGCGATCCGCTGCTTTTGACCGCCGGAAAGTCCCAGCCCCCGCTCGCCGAGAATCGTATCGTATTTCTCTGGAAGTTCCATGATAAAGTCATGGGCTTGCGCCCGTTTTGCCGCATCGATGATCTCCTCCATTGCCGCATCTGGTCTGCCATATGCGATATTGGCGCGGATGGTGGAGGAAAAGAGGAAAGATTCCTGCGGAACGACGCCGACATGCGAACGCAGCACTTTTAAATCAAATTGGCGGATCGGGCGGCCGTCAATGAAAATTTCCCCTTCTGTCACATCATAAAAACGGGAAATCAGCTGCGTAATGCTTGTTTTTCCAGATCCAGTTGCTCCAATCAGCCCGATTGTTTTCCCCGGAAAAGCCGTAAAACTAATATTATTTAAAGCGGGAGTCTTTTCACTGCGATAGAAAAATGTCACATTTTTAAATTCTACGTCCCCTTTTATCGATTCCACTTCGGCAATCGTTTCTTCATTGCGGATCGTTTCCTCCGCCTCCAAGATTTCTAATAACCGTTCACCAGACGCTTTTGCCTGTGAAAACATATTGATCGTAAAACCAAGCTGCATGATTGGCCCCATCATATACCAAATTAAACTGTAAAAGGCGACAAGTTCTCCCGGCTCGAGTTTCCCATTCGTTACCATGAATCCGCCGAATGCCAACAAGGCGACAACACAGATGTTTCCAATCGCCTCCATGAGCGGAAAATATTTTGACCAGACACCGGCTGTACGAAGATGGGCTGCTTTTAACTTTTCATTTTTTTCAGTAAACCGTTCAATTTCCATACCTTCTTTTGACAACGCTTTCACAGTGTGGATTCCGGATATGTTTTCTTGCACCTTTGTATTCAATTTCGCAAAAGAAATGCGGACTCCACGAAAAGCAGGATGAACCCTTTTATCAAATTTATAAGTAACAATTGCTAAAAACGGCAGCGCTGCAATCGTCACGAATGTCAGTTGGACAGAATAATATAGCATCACACAAAAGCTGGATGTAACCATCACAATAAACCTGAGGACTTCTGTAAATCCAAACGCAACAAACATCCGAATACCTTCAACATCTGCTGTTAACCTCGACATTAAATCCCCTGTTTTCGCATTGTCGTAATAGCTAAACGGCAGCCTTTGCAGCTTTTCATATAATTGATCCCGCAAGCGGCGGACGGTTTTAATCCCGAACATATCTGCCAAATAATGCTGAGTAAACGCCGACAAGGCTTTCAAAAACATGATTGCCAAAAAACCCGCTGAAATCCACGGAACGAGATGATACTTTCCTCCTAAAACCACTTCATCAATCGTGAGCTGTAAAATCATCGGATACACTACGGTGATTCCTGTTAATAATAATAGAAACAGCAACGACAAAATAAAGTCTTTTTTATATGGCAAATAAACATCCTTCAATTTTTTAAAAACAAACATCTTTTCCCTTCTTTCCAAAGAAAGTTTTGTTCTGAATGGAAAAGTTGATTTTACATTATATAAACCCTCCACCTTTGTATATTCTTTTTAAACTTAATATAGTATTTTACTGTCCGCTTCCAGAAAGTAACATACCAGATTGAAACATATATTTGCATAATCGTAACAACAACCGGAACACAGTCAATAAAAAAGACCGGAACGGACGCCGGGTCAATATTTTGAATTTTGGTAAAATTTAATGCCGAATTGCTTCCGGAATTCATTCGGAGTAATTCCTTCTTGTATTTTAAAATATCGGCTGAAATAAGCTAATTGCGAAAAGCCGCATTGTTCAGCGATTTCTTCAATGCTTAAATCGGTTGAAGCTAGCAAAAACCTTGCCTGTTCAAAACGGATTTTATTCAAATATTCGATAGGCGTATAGCCCAACACTTTCCGCATGCAGCGGGCAATGTGGTTCGGATGGAAGGAAAGGGCTTCCCCCAGCTCTTGATAGCTGATTTTTTTACGGTAATTTTTCCTTAAATATTCTGCCGCTTTCTCGGCAATCATCACGGAAGGAAGCGAAGTATCCACTTGCATATAAATCGACATTTCTTGCAAAAGCTGTTGAAACAACAGCTGCCGTTGCCATTCCAGGAAGTAAGTCGTTTGATGATAGGAAGATAGAAGCTGCCTGCTGAGCCTTTCTACACCATCCCAGTTTCTAATTGAGCAAAACTTCGGAAGCCTGATCGTAAACGGCTGTTCTGCAAATAGCCGTTTGCTTTTAATAATTTCCGGCTTTCTTGAAGACCGTTCGGAAGCATGGAACCATTCATTAGCCGTTTTAAAGTGAATCCAATAAAAACGGGTAATCGTTTGGCAAGGGGCAATCGGATAATGGTGTTTGTCGGGGTCCAAAATAATTGATTGCCTTTTTCCTATTTTATAATTCCTGCCGTTTTCTCCGATGAATAACTCCCCATCCTTTACAATGAGTAAATCAAACACCCCCAACCCTTGACGATCCGGATGAGAATGCCCGGGTTTTAAAACAGCTTCACCGCCCGCAATAAACACCGGAAGAGGAGGCGCTAAGATTTCAAGCATATACCGGTCACCTGCTTAATCATAAATTTCTTTAGGCACTTTCCATTCAGGATTCATTCAAATTTCCATTTTTCTTTTGCCGAATGGCTTCTACTTGCAAAATCGCCCGATAATAGAAAACAAAGGAAAGATAAGCACATAAGCTTCCCATAAAAAACGGAATAAGGAATGTGGCCACCTGAAAACTAAAAACGACAATTGCCGCATTCGTTGCAAACGTCAACAACGTATTAAAAGGTCTTGCGATTGAAAGCAAGATAGCATTTTTAACTGAAGCCAAAAACGGCGTGTGGAAATGCACCGTATTGGAAAAGAAATTTAGCACTATTACAAACAGAAATACAGAAAGGAAAATAAAAAAATAAAAAAGAACCGGCTGCTTTTGGGTTGAGAAAAAAATGAGATCCACGATGCAAATCACTGACAGAACCATAAAAAGCAGCCCCCCGCACATGCTTCTGACATAATTCTCCTTATAATACTGCCAAAATGAACGAAAAAGCGGAATATCCTGCTCACCAAGAACCCATTTGCGGACGACACCAAACATCGCGGTTGTAGCAGGGAAAAAAATGAATGGCGCTAAAATGGCCATTGTCGTTAAAATCGTCATCATTTCATTCATATTTTCGACAAAAAGCAATGTCAATCCCAGATAAACAACAGGGAGATTAAACAAGAGCCAAAGTACATTGGTCACTGAAAACCGCATGACCCATTCACAAATGCGATATAACCCTCCCATGAAACCGCCTGTATTCACCCATCAATCCTCCATTTCTAAATTTATATAATAAACAATAAAAAAATGCCTTTTCATCCAAAAGCATATGAAAATCTTTTTAACATGATCGAAAGCAGGCACGCTTGAAATACAAGGAAATGAATGCCCTTTCATAAGTTAATTGATATATTACCAGAATGAAAGCGTTTGTCAAGCTGACGACGAAAAAAACACCTTCCGTTTGCGTGAAAGCTGGGAAGGTGTTTGCAGCCATTTCAAATAATCTTTCTTGCAGGCCGGGCGGCGGTTTTTCTTTGCTCTACGAACCAGTCGCCTGTAATGCGGAACAGCTCTGTTGAATGTTCGATCGATGTAAACGTATGATTGCCCCCGGCAATCAAGTTCTTTTCAACGCTTTTCGCACTTTTTTGGAAGCTTTTTTCGTAAATGTGGGCATAAGAGCAAGCAATCTCTTTATCTTCCGTTCCGTGGGCAATGAAAACATCACCTGTAAATTTTTTTGCTTCCTGCAAGGGGGCATATTCGGATAAAGATTGGAAAAATGTCTTCACCAATGTATAGCCTTCAAAATCAATAAAAGAGTCGTATTCTAAAGCTTCCACTTTCTCTTCCCCTACAATCGCAGCAATATCTTCAAAAGGCCGGCCAACGGCAGACCAAATTGCCAGTTTGCGAATTTTTTCATTCCGCACCGCTGTCAATGTTGCAACTGCTCCTCCTAAACTATGGCCGAGCAAATAAATTTCTTTCTCGTCAACGGACGGAAGATTGGCGGCAAATTTGATTACATCTTCTGTCTGTTCGATAAAACGTTCCATTCCGTAAGTGCCGTAAATGCCGCTGCTTTCCCCGCAGCCTTCATAGTCAAAGCGCAAAACGGCGAATCCGAGTGATGAAAAATATCTGGCTGCTTTGACAAACAACCGATTCACGCCAACCCTGCTGCCGATAAAACCGTGGCATATAATGACGATCGGAAATTCCGCATTTTTCTCCCTGTTTTCCGGAAGATGCAACGTCCCGGCGAGCTTCTCCGTCCCACTCGACATAATGATTGCCTGCTCCATCTGAATCCCTCCTGACGACATTCATCTTAGCCTTGATTATAATACATACAATTCCGATAAGTCAAGTGTGTTTTATCAACATAAATGGTTTTGTTGAAAATGTCAAACAGTTCGGGTTGGCTGAAAATGCCAACCCGCTGCTCATTTTATCATTGATATAATGACTACATCAGGATCAAAACAACTGCTTCTTCTGTCACCACAACGTTGAACTCGTTCAATTTGAAAACTGTTCGGTCACTGCGGGGAAAGTATTCAAGGACAAATAGCATATGACAAAAGCTTAATCGACGAAGGTGCAGTTAAAAAGAGAATTGGGTATTGTTAAAGATAAAAAAATATTAGCCTATTGGCCGTTTGTTATAATCGATTGTGAAGGTTTTTATTTCATCACAGTGGAGAAATTTGCTCAATTGTTGAAATTTTATGTATGGCGCATAGAAAAGCCGGTGATCTTTGCGTTTTTATCACTTTGCTCAATCGTCGGCTTCATGGCAGTATGCATTTTTTTCCACTTCAACAGGCATTCTTTCCGGTTTTCATCCCTTTTTCGGCAAATGCCGTAAAAAATTTTCATAGGCGAAACCGCGGACTTCCTCTTCTTTGTAATGCTTCAGCAATTCATTTATGAGATTTTGCGTTTTCGATGCATCTTCTAAACCAACCACTTTTTCCTCAATGCCGTCAAAGTCTGATCCGAACCCGATTTGCTTCAGTCCTCCCAATGAACAAAAATGATCGATATGCTTGATGACTTCAGCGATTTGCGCCCGATCATTTTCCGTGACAAATTGGGGGGCGTACACGACATGAATCATCCCGCCCTTTTGAAACAGCGCCTTCGCCTGTTCATCCGTTAAATTGCGAGGATGGTCGCAAAGGAAGCGGGAGTTGGAATGGCTGGCAATCGGATATTCGGCCAACTCCATCACATCCCAGAAAGCCCGTTCACATAAATGTGACACATCAGTAAAAACGAGATGGTCATTATTCAGTTTAACGATTTCTTTTCCGAAATCAGTCAGTCCTGCCCCTCTCGTTTCCAAAGCGCCGTCCGCTGCCAAGTTGGCGTAGTTCCATGTCAAACCGACAGAACGAACCCCTAGTTGATAAAGGATCCGCCATTTTGCAATGTCATTTCCGATCGGATCAACACCTTCCAATGTCAATAAGGCGCCGATTTCATGTTCCTTCAATGAAAAAATTTCCTTCCATTTGCGGATATGTTTCATTTCCAGATTTTTTCCGAGCACTTCATCGTAAAAATAGCCGATCTGCTCAAGAGCAGCTTGGAATTTGTTTTCCGTTTTCACTTCAGGTTCAACAAAAACAGCAAAACATTGCAGCTTCACGTTTCCTTTCATTAAGCGCTGTTTGTTCGCATCGAGCTCCTTGGAATCGGAAAACGACAATCTGCCCTTTGCTGCCGCCAGCTTCATCAAAACATCACAGTGGAGATCAATAATATACATATCTTCCCCCTACACTATGTTGAAAAGGTTTTCTATTCAAAACAATTCAATATGTTAAAACTTTTTTATTCATGACAGTGTATCAAAAAAAGCCTGCAATCATCTCTACAGGCTTTATATCTTCGATCATCATTATCTATCACTCTATAAATTTGCGATTTTTTGTTGAAATTTTGCGTACAATTTTTTGGTCACATCGCCAGGTTTTCCTGTGCCGATCGCCTTGCCCTCGACAGCAACAACAGGCAATACTTCAGAAGTAGTGCTTGTAATAAAGACCTCATCGCTTGCCAAAACATCGTCTTTTGTAAAATTTTCTTCGGCCAATGGCAATTCAAGCGATTCAATAATTGATTTAACCGCCATTCTCGTGATGCCTGGCAAAATATGTTTGGAAAGAGGGGTTGTATAAATCGTTCCATTTTTTACAATAAAAACATTGGAGCTTGTTCCTTCTGTAACATATCCGTCCCGCACCAAAATTGCTTCATAACAGCCTTGATCGTGCGCAGACTGTTTTGCCAAAATATTGGGGAGAAGGTTGAGGGTTTTAATATAGCAATTTTGCCAGCGTTCATCATCGTGAAAAATAGCGGAAACTCCGTTTTCCCTTAATTGGCTGTCTAATTTTTTGGATGGCCGCACCGTCATCGTGGTTGAAACAGGAACATCCGGAAATAAATGATTGCGGATGCTGATCCCGCGGGTAATTTGCAAATACACATCGCAGTCGGACAACTGTGATTTTTCCACCGCTTCCTTTATTAACCGTTCATATTCCTCCAAAGTTTTATCAAGTTTCAGCTTGATCGCTTCCGCACTGTTGAAAAGCCGCTCTAAATGCTCTTTAAGCATAAACGGTTTCCCGTTATATACCCGAATGACCTCATATATTCCGTCGCCAAATTGGTGTCCTCTTTCGTCAATCGGTATTACCGGTTCATGGATGTTGACAAAACGCCCATTTGCATAGCCAATACTCATCATCAGTCCCCCTATTCATATAACTATCCAACTATCATCATTTTATCATAAACAAATGAGGAAATAGCGATTTTTCTCATTTCACAATCAAAAAAGATGCAATGAATGAAGATTTCCTTTAAAATATCATTAAAACTATCAGGAAAGAGGGTTTTTTTATGCAAGGCATTCCACGTCCAATGGTCAGAACAAACCAATGGACAATTGTACTATCTGTTCTCATCACATGGATGACAAATCAGCCGTTTTTTCTCTTCATTCCGCTGATCCCCGGCCTGATTGGCCTCATCTTTGGAGTAAATCCGATAATGGCAGCCGCCAAAGCTTTTTTGCGAAAACCGCTTTCCTCCTATTATTTAGAGGACAAGAGCGACCAGCAATTTAATCAAAAAATTGCCTGCACCTGTTTGATGCTGGCATTTATCGGTTTTTACTTTCATATTCCGATCTTAGGTTACGTGTTTTCCGTTTTGGTCTTTTTAGCCGCTCTGATAGCCATATTAGGATTTTGCATCGGCTGTTTTATTCGTTTTCAATGGAAGCAATATCAGTATCGAAAAGCGCAAAAATCATAAAAGCAGCCATGCTTTCAAAGGCTGATTTTTTTAGGAGTGTCCATAAGCGGGCGCTCCAATATTACATTGCTTTTAATAACGATTCTTTTAATGCCCGTCTTGCTCGATGCAATCTTGTTTTCACCGCCCCTTTCGAAATGTTTAATTGTTCCATCAATTCATTTTCCTTCAACCCATAATTCCATTTCAACTCCAAAATTTCACGGTATTCAGGTTTCAATTTTTGAATTTCTCGGGAAATGATTTCTTTCGTTAGTTCATATTCTGCTGTTATCTCCACGCACTCCTTTTCTTGAATGAAAAGATCTTCAAGAGGACACGGCATTTTTTGTTCCTTCCGAAGAAAATCAATGGCTGTTCTTTTCGCAACAGTGCTGAGCCAAGATCCGATCTTTCCGCTATTTTCTAATTGCCCCGAACGTTGAAAGGCTTTTAAAAACGTTTCTTGCAAAACATCCTCTGCTAAATGGACATCTTTGGTCACAGAGAAAGCAATTCGATAAATTTTTTGATAAAACTGATGATAAATGGTTTCAAACTGATCAAATGCCATCATATGATCCATCTTTAATCAACCCTTTTGTCTCCTTCCTTTTATCCTTTGAATCAATATTCGCGAAAAAGCAAAAACCGTTTATGTTCCCGCCTTCCGGAAATAAGCCTTTTTAATCAACGGTTTCATTTCATTTTTACAAAAATTGTAAATTAATTCCCTAAATATCCCTTGAGATTTCGGTCCTCGATTTTGAAAATCTCAGACAAGCATATTTCCCGGAATAATCTTATGTATTAATTGTACTATTATAAATAATACAGTTAATACATCAAAAACGCAACATTGAAAATAGGAAAACCGGGCGTCAATTTTGTGACGCCCGGTTCTTGTTAGATCCTATTATGAAATTTTGAATTTCGTCCACAACTTGAAATATTTTTTGATATCCTCTGGTCAGCTTCCGCATTTGCTTGGCAAAAGATTGTTTTCATCCATCGACCGCACCGCCGTTTTAAAGGAAAGCAAATTGATCTTTTGTTCAAAACCGCAAAATCGAGCGGTTATTTATATTTTGCTTCAACCAGCTTTATTTGGGGATCAATCGGTTCTTCCGGAAGATCAATGTCAGAGCACCGGCCAATGTCAAAGCGCAAGTTGCTCGGCCATCCGTAAAAAATGGAACTTGATTTATTTTGCATATGATACGGAGCGATTCCGAACTTAGCAGGATTGATTTCCGGATCATGTTCTCCTTTATAATAAATCAACACATCGCCAGCAACATATATGTCGCTTTTCAATGTTTGAAACAAACTTGAATCTCGACGATCCACTTCTTTCAATATCAGGTTTCCCCCAACTTTAATGGTTTTTCCTTCTATCGACGATTTTCCTTTCCTAACGTCCAAAATAAGGTCTTGACCGATCTCCATTTCGTTGCTTCCCTTGCCAATGATGAGCGGTCCTTGGAAAACGGCTGTTCCTTTTACTTTTACGGAAGCGTTCCGAAAATAAACTGCGTTTTTCACGATCAAATGCCTTCCAATTTCCAACTCCCCATTCATGTCAAGACCTGTAAAAACAGCGCTGCCGCAGACGCGGACGAGCGGATTGCCATTCGAGTTGGTCAACTGTTTGCCGTAACAATTGCCGTATACTTCAAACAAACTGTTGTTGTCAATAGAGAGATTTTCCAGCTTTGCGAAGCCGTTGGCAATGAACGTTGTATGATTTTGCATCGAAAAATCCCCGTCGCTGTAAACATTATTGGCTGAAACCGTGCTGTTGGTGGACAGCCTTCCCCCCTGTTCTAAAACAAGGTGATCGTCGTAATGCGTTGTCGTATTTTTCGACCAAACAATTTCCGTCTGAAATGTATATTTTGTCGTCGGCTTTTGGGGAACCGTTTCCGCCACATCGCGCCAGTCTTCCTCTTCATCTTGATTGGATCCTTTTCCTAAGCCGGTAATTTCAATATCCGCTTCAACCACTCTTGTTTTTCTGCCATCCATTCCTTCAACCCGAAACGTCACCTTTGTTTTTGTATTGGATGGTGTAACATAAATGGTGTCTTGCAAATGAAACTTTCGGTTTGGATGATCAGGATCAATGACTACTTTCTCCATTTTCGTTTGAACAAAGCGGAACATTTCCGTCAAATGCTTTTCCAATTCTTCCTCTTTCTCAAGAGGATGATCTTTCATATATTGATTTGCCTCTTCTATCGCATAAGTCACACCCATTTCCGCAATATCAACGGCGCGATCCTCCGCTTCTCTGTCTTTCTGCTGTTTTGCAGCGGAAATGGCGCCGGCAGCAAGAAGAGGACCAAGCGTTAAAATAACGGCTGCGATTAATAACACAACGACCAGCGCGGCTCCGCTATCATTTTGTATTCTTTTCATTCCTCCTCCTCCTTGTCTGCCGCGGTCATTCTAGAAACGGTTGTGGCGACTATCACTTCATTTTCCGGATAATGTTTCGGTTTTAACGTTAACAAAACTTGAATGCTTTTATTTTCTTCCTCCTTCAAGTCAATAAAGACCGGCTTTTCTTTCGTCACTTGAACGTTATTGATCCTCACATCGATAAAATAATCGTCACGGCCGATCTCTGTTGTTTTCTCAGTTAAACCATTTTCATACGTCAACTCAAGTTTGCCTTCAGGATTGAATTGAATTACATAGGATTGGCTTTTTCGATGGACTTCCGTTAAAATGGTAGTAATATAAGCTGCTTGCTCAGACAGCTCGTTGCGGTCTTTGAGTCGTTGAAAATGGCCGGCGGTTTGCACTAATATACCATACAGCGATCCTGCCAAAACAACGAATATCGATAATGCGGCGAGTACTTCAACGATCGTCATTCCGCTTTCGCCATGTGTGAAACGAGCTTTATTCATGAGTGATTCCCCCAATATATCCGTAAGTGACCGCCAGTTCCTTCCCATTTTCGTTCATGACGCGAACGGTAATTTTCCATAAATTTGCATTTTGCTCTTTTTCGACGTCAAGCTTTAGGCGCAAGCCTTTATTTTCTTTAAATGTGCCGTCCTTTTCAACAGCGGAAACTTGCGGAGCGTTGAGATCATTAAAAGTTTCATAACTTTTGTTTTGTTTCGGCACTTGATCCGGATTGTTTTTCAATTCTGTTAAAACTATTTTTCCATAGTGGGTTGCCTTGAACGACTCTTCGTTTTGTTTTTCAAAGTGCGACGTCTGTCCGAAGAGCACATAAAAGAAAGTTAATACCAATGACAAAATGGAAATCGAAACAAGCAATTCGATCAACGTTAAGCCTTTTTCCTGGCGGATCCAAACCATGGATAAAACCCCGTTTCAAATTTTTTCGCTTTCCTATTTCTAACAAGTATTATAAAATGAAAAAGGAATATTTTCATATATGTGCAACAGGACTATTTTATTATTTTTTAAAAAATTGCCCTTTGCTACAGAAAAGGAGCGGACAGAATGAAGCAAATTTTTTTCAAATGGTTCATCGTTTTCTGCTTCGTTGTGATTGCGGGCTTTTCCAGCAGCTTTGCTCCGCAACGTTTTTTTCAGCATTTTTCTTCCAACCATCAAACGGCCGCCCAAACTGCCGAAAAAAAACTGCTAGCCCGTGAGGAGAAAAACCAATCTTATATAAGCGCCATCGTTTCATCTGTGCAAACCGATATTCCGGCAGAGTTCCAAACATTTATCACAAATTGGATCAATAAACATGATGAAATTGAAATTCACCCTAACAGCTTATTTTCGCTCCGTGACTATATGAATGATATTGATGGCGGGGATGAGCAATGGAGTTTTCTCGCTTCCCGCATCTTTCAAACGATTCTCCCGTCTAATTTTCAAATTTTAGAGCGGACAACAAGCAGATACCTGCCTTGGTATACTGAAATTGGATATGATGTGCGGGTTGAAGACGGAAAGATCAATTTTTCTTTTTTAAATCCGAATGATTCAACCTATCGTTTTCAATTTTTTCAAGAAGGTGGAAAACTTCATATACACCTTCTAGGCGTTCCTTTTCAAAATGGCTATGCCGTTCAAATCGAAAACGTCAAATATTATGAACCGCAAGTGGCAGCAGAATATACAGATGCAATGAGCAAAGGGGTTTATTATACGAAAAAACAAGGTCAAAAAGGTGTTTCAGCAGATATTTTTCGCATCACCCTTGCAGAAGACGGAAGCGCCATAAAAAAAGAGAAATTGTTTGAGGATTTTTATCCTTCGATCCCGCAACTTGAAGTGCGCGGGACAAATCAAGAAGAAGCAGATTCGGACAATCAAGAGGCAGACAAAAGTGCAGCCGGCGAAGGGGATGGCGAACAAAATCAGGAAAATTCCCCAGAATCTTCTGCAGAGGAAACAAAAACAACAGAACCGCAGGAAAATAGTGAAACACAAGAAAACGAAGAAGAGAACAATTCGCTTCAGCAAACAAACGACACTTCCAATCAACAAGCTGCCAATTCTTGTACATGCGCCAATGTGGAGGAACAAAAAAATGATCAATAAACGAATGAGATTAGGAGATTTGCTGGTTAATAGCGGCATTATCACTGAAAAACAGCTGGAAGAGGCATTACAAGAAAAAGACCCTAATCAAAAACTCGGAGATGTGCTACTGCAAAAAGGCTTGATTACGGAACATCAATTAATTGAAGTTTTAGAATTTCAACTTGGCATTCCTCACGTAAGCTTGTATAATTATCCTTTCGACCAATCTTTAATCAAACTTGTTCCGGAGGATTTTTCCAAACGGCATCTTGTCATTCCGCTTAAAAAAGAAGGAAGCAAATTGTACGTAGCAATGGCCGATCCTCTTGATTATTTCGCAATTAATGATTTGCAATTGACAACAGGCTTTTCTATTGAACCCGTCATCGCAACAAAGGATGATATTATTCAAAGCATCCCAAAGCTCTACAACTCGGATGAATTATTGACCAGTTTTCGGACATCCGAAACGGAAAGTGAAGCAGAAGAGACCGTTGACGATGAAAGTTCCCCGATCGTTTTGCTTGTCAAACAAATCATTGAAGAGGCAGTAGCATTGCGTGCGAGCGATATTCATATCGACCCGCATGGCCAAAAATTGGTTATCCGCTATCGCATCGACGGAACGATTAAAACGGCAAAAACGCTGCCAAAACAAGCCCAAGGTCCATTGATTACTAGAATAAAAGTGCTTGCCCAATTGGATATTACCGAACAGCGTATTCCACAAGATGGACGCATTCAAATCGATGTCGATTTTCACAAAGTGGATCTGAGGGTCAGCACTGTTCCAACCATTCACGGCGAAAAAGTAGTCATTCGCATTCTTGACCTGAGCAAAGCGATCAATAACTTAAATCAGCTGGGCTTCCACGATCATCATTTGCTTTTAATCAAGGAACTGATTCATAAACCGTACGGAATGATTCTTGTCACAGGCCCCACAGGCAGCGGCAAATCCTCCACCATGTATGCAGCATTAAATTCATTAAATCGTGAGGATGTCAATATCATTACTGTAGAAGACCCTGTCGAATATCAAATCGAAGGGATTAACCAAATACAAGTAAATCCGAACGTCGGGCTTACTTTTGCTGCCGGATTGAGGGCGATTTTGCGGCAGGATCCGAACATTATCATGGTCGGAGAAATTCGAGATCGGGAAACGGCGGAAATGGCTGTTCGAGCATCCATCACAGGCCATCTCGTGCTAAGCACTCTTCATACGAATGATGCGGCGGGTGCCATCGTTCGTTTAAAAGATATAGGGGTCGAACCATTTTTAATTGCCTCTTCCTTAAGGGGCGTCATTTCCCAGCGCTTGATCAGAAAAACTTGCAAAGATTGTTTGCAAGTGGAAAAAGCGACAGATCGGGAAAAAGAAATTTTTGCCAAATATGGCCTTACGATTGATACCGTCCACCGAGGGAAAGGTTGTCCGACATGCAGCATGACCGGTTATCGCGGGCGAACGGCCATTTGTGAAGTATTAACCATTGATGATGAGCTTCGAAAATGGATCTTGAAGCAAGACCAATCAGCAAGAAAATTGCAGGAAAAAGCCGTTGCCAACGGCATGGAACCCATTATCAAGAACGGGCTGCGCAAGGTGCAGGAAGGAATTACAACAACCGAAGAAATTTTGCGAGTTGTAATGGATTAGAGGGGATGAAAATGAAAAAGACGTTGGATGAAATTTTAACAGCGGCCTATTTTAAACAAGCTTCCGATGTCCACTTGACGGCGGAGCTGCCTCCTATTTTCCGCATATACGGAAAACTGAAAAATCATGAAGGCTCCCCCTTAACAGCTAAGCAAATTGAACAGTATGTCAGGGCAGTCATGGATGAAAAGATTTGGCAAGTTTTTACATCAAAAGGGGAAATCGATTTTTCTTATGAAATCGAAGGAGTCAGCCGATTCCGTGTAAACGTCTTTAAACAAAGAGGAAAAATTGCTGCCGCCTTTCGCCTCATCCCTGCAAAAATTCCGACGATTGATGAGTTGAAGCTGCCGGAAATATTAAAAAAGATCGCAACTAAACCTCAAGGGCTTGTGCTAGTGACTGGACCGACGGGAAGCGGAAAAACAACAACGCTTGCTTCCATGATCCAGTACATCAATCAGGTGGAACGGCGGCATATTATTACATTGGAAGACCCAATTGAATATATTTACGAGCATCAACAATCAATCATTGACCAGCGGGAAATCGGGAAAGATACCGAACAGTTTTCAACCGGTCTTCGCGCCGCACTCCGCCAAGATCCCGATGTCATATTGGTCGGGGAAATGAGAGATTTAGACACGATCTCAACCGCCATCCAAGCTGCGGAAACCGGCCATTTAGTGTTGGCAACTTTACATACGTTCAACGCTCCAGCAACGATTGAGCGCATTGTCGATGTATTTCCGGCAGAACAGCAAACGCAAATTCGCTATCAGCTGGCAACGGTACTGCTTGCTGTCATTTCCCAACGGCTCTTTCCGCTTAAAACAGGAAGAGGGCGTTTGGCAGCGATGGAAATCTTAATCAATAACCATGGCGTCAGCAATTTAATACGAAATCAAAAACTCCATCAAATTCCAAACATCATGCAAACTTCAAAGGAATTCGGAATGCAAACGATGCAAATGCACATAAAGGAATTATTGCAAAAACAGCTGATCGCCTATGAATCGGTATCAGGATATTTAGAGGAGAATGGGTATGGCTCAGTTTCGCTATGAAGCGCGCGATCGCTCGGGCAAAATCAAAAAAGGCCTCATCCATGCGGAAACCGTGCACGAAGTCCATCGGAAACTGCGGGAGCGCGGTTTAAGAACCATATCCCTAGAAGAAAAAAAAGAAACGTTGTGGACTAAGGAAATCAAACTGTCCAAAAAAGTAAAATTAATAGACTTAAACGTTTTTTTGCGGCAGTTTTCCACCTTAATCAAGGCTGGTGTAACAATCGTTGAAGCGATCAAAACGTTGGCTGCGCAATCAACCTGCAAAACGCTCAGAAAAACGCTGCACCAAGTGGAGAAAGACTTGCGGGAGGGCACCTCTCTCGCCTCCAGTTTGAAAAAGCATCCGAACATTTTTCCTTCCCTTCTTGTCAATATGGTGCAGGCCGGGGAAATCAGCGGAAGTTTGGATGAAGCGCTGGAAAAAATGGCGGATTATTATGACAAACAATACCGGACAAGGCAAAAAATGAAATCGGCTTTAACCTACCCCATTGTCGTTGCGGTTATATCAGTGATCGTTGTAGCTTTTTTGTTGCTGTTTGTCATTCCGACGTATGTTCAATTGTTTGCGCAAATGGGTGGAGAATTGCCGTTGATCACAAAAATCGTAGTTGGCAGCAGCAAATGGCTGACAGAGCATTTCGTCTTATTGATGATTCTGACTTCTTTGTTATTTTTTGCTGTTTATTGTATAAAAAACATAAAATCTATGAAAATATACCTAGATTATGCTATACTCAAATTGCCTTTGATAGGAAAATTATATCATAAGGCGGTGCTTGCCAGGTTTGCCAGAACGTTGAGTTCCTTGCTGGCCAACTCCGTTCCCATCTTGCAAGCAGTCGCTTTAACCGAAAACATTGTCGAAAATGAAGTCGTCGCCAAAATATTGGCACGCAGCCGCCACGCTTTGGAACAGGGTGCTTCGATGACGGAGCCGATGGCAAAGCATTGGGTGTTTCCGATTTTTGTCATTCAAATGATGGCAATCGGCGAAAAAACAGGATCTTTGGACTACATGCTGGGAAAAATTGCCGACTATTATGAATCGGAGGTGGAAACGGCATCTGACCAACTGAAATCAATTATCGAGCCGCTTTTAATTCTCATTATTGCCGTTATTGTCGGCATCATCGTACTGTCGGTGATCGTTCCAATGTTTCAGCTGTTCAACAATATCCAATAAATTAAATTTCAGGAGGGAAAAACATGTTTAAAAAACGTTTGTCTGTCATTAAAAATGAACGGGGTCTCACCTTGATCGAACTGCTCGCCGTCATTGTCATCTTGGGAATCATTGCGGCAATTGCCGTGCCGTCTATCGGAGGCATCATCCAAAAATCACGCGAAGACGGCGTGAAAGCCGATGCCATTCAATATTTAAACGCTGCAAAAATGTATTACGCCGCCCAAACGACTTCAGGAACGAACGATCTGGATTTGGATAGTGCAAATGAAATTGAATCGAAACTTGGTGAATATATTGAAAAAACAAGCAGCAATTTAACCGTTACGAGTATTACATTTGATAACGGCACTCCTCAATTAACAGGAACGGGGACTGCCGGAAACAAAACGATTACGTTTACCAATGCGACTATTAGAGACATTAATAACGATACAAGCGGCGACGACACTGTAACAATACCAAATCCTGCTGATTAAAGATCGACAAAAGCGTGGTTTTAAGCCACGCTTTTTGATAAGAATTCATGTATAATTCAAAAGGATGAGGATGATGGTTTTTCTTTCGCTATATTTTTTTGCGGCCGGCCTTTGTTTTGGATCTTTTTTTCTTGTCGTCGGCATCAGGAAAGCAAATAAGCAGTCGATTGTTTTTCCAAGATCGTCCTGCCCGCATTGTCATCATTCCCTTTCGTGGCGGGAGTTGATTCCCGTAATATCGTTTCTTGCGCAAAAAGGGAAATGCCGCCACTGCCAAAACGCCATTTCCCCGCTCTATCCGATTATGGAGCTTGCGACTGGTTGTTTGTTTTTATTCGCGTTTTTGCAGGTTGGACTAACAGCGGAGCTGTTTGTCGCCCTAACGTTCATTTCTTTGCTTATGATTGTGACAGCGAGCGATATCGCCTACATGCTCATTCCGAATTCTGTTCTTTTCTTTTTTGCTGTTCTTTTGATCATCGAAAGGGCGTTCATCCCCCTCTCTCCCTGGTATGATTCCGTTATAGGGGCTGCTTTAGGATTTGGGCTTCTTTATCTCATTGCCATTATTTCCAATGGCGGAATGGGCGGCGGCGATATTAAACTTTATGGTGTGATTGGCTACGTGCTAGGAGTCAAAGGATTTTTTCTCTCATTTATTCTCGCTTCCTTATTTGGTGCGTTGTTCGGCTTATTCGCCATGATCCTCGGGAAAATGAAGCGGAAAACGCCCATTCCGTTTGCGCCCTTTGTAACGATCGGAGCGCTGCTGGCTTATTTTTTTGAACAAACAATTACATCGTTTTATTGGCAATTGATTATTTCATAATGCAGGTGAAAGGGATGCTAAAAGCTATTTTCAAATCTTCCAAATATGTCAACGTAGAAATAAAAGATTACGTGATTCGCTTTGCCGAAGTGAAAAACAAACGCCCTTTTATCGTTCAACAATGCGGTGAGCATTATTTGCCAAAAGGGATTATCGAAAACGGACGGATTTTAAATAAAGAATTGTTCCAGACCGTTTTGCGCCGCTTTTTTCAAAAATGGAATTTAAAAGAGAAGCCTGTTCGTTTCATCGTACCGGACTCAGCCATTGTCATTCGCAAAATCAACGTACCGGCTGATGTGCCCGATGATGAAATCAACGGTTATCTCTATTTTGAACTGGATCATACCATTCATCTTCCTTTTGAACATCCTGTCATTGACCATGCCATCATCGGGAAAAAGGAAGACAGCAAGGAAATATTGCTAATTGCTTCTCCTGAAGAAATCGTCAACAGTTATGCCGATCTTTTGAAGGAACAAAAAACACGCCCTGTTGCTGCGGATATTTCTCCGCTTTGCCAATATCGTCTGTTTGATCACCTCGGGCTGACCGAGGATGAAGAAAGCATCCTGTTAATTCAAACAGATACAGAAACGGCAACCATTAGCATTTTTGAAAAACATATTCCGATTTTCATGCAGCAATTTGCGATCTCTTATCCGAATGTCGGATGGGATCCCGTCATCGACAGCGAAAGTGGAACGATTTCCTTTGACCGCTGCGACAAAGAGCAGTCCATCCTTGCCTTTCAAGATTTGTATTTAGAGGTTGAACGAATTTTAAGATTTTATCAATATTCTCTTCATAGTGGAGCGAAAGAAATTTCCAAATTTTTTTTAACCGGAGATCATCCGTTTTTTCAGGACATAGCCGATCAAATCGGATCGCAGTTTTCCATTCGGGTTTCAACGATTCCTTTGCATTTTATTCACAATCTCCATAACGAACCAGTCGAGTCTAAATATTTTGCTGTTTTAGGGCTCGGGATAAGAGAGGGAGAATAATGCAAGTCAATATTAACCTGCTGCAAAGAAAAGAACGTTCAAACCGCTTCTTTTATTTTTTGCTTGCCGCCTTTTGTTTATTCGGGCTCATATTTGCTGCGTTTCTTTTTCATACGCTGCAAAAAACAACGAAAAACATCCAAGCTGTTGAAAGACAACTGAATGCAATAGAACAAAAAAACAATGACTTAAAAAAGCAAATAAAAATTTCAGACCGCAGTTCATCCATTGATAAACTGGAAAAAATCGTACAAAGCGCTGAAAAACTGCCGACGAATACGGTCGATTTGCTGACCAAGTTGACGGCTCTATTGCCGGAAAAAGCAAGCTTTCAATCGCTTCAATATAAAGGAAATAATATTTTATTAGAAATAAACGTTGCGGATGATATCGATGCCGCTTTTTACTATAAACATTTGGCGGATGCAAAATGGACAAAAAATGTTAAGCTGGACAGCGTGACGGCAAATCGGGGAGAAGTTTCGGAATTTGATACGGTTCCGATCTCCTACACCGCAAAATATGAAATCGAAATCGATCGCAGCCAACTGAAAAATGAAAGGACGGGGGGAGATTGATGAAATTTTCTTTATCAAAACAGCAAAAAGTTATCATCGTCATCCTCGTCCTTTTGATGATTTTCAGTGGTATCAGCTTCTATTTCTGGATCTTGAAACCTGAATTTGAAAAAGAAAAGCAAATACGCCTTACTTTAAGAACCGAAGAAAAATTAAATAAACAATATTTGCAGTCTCTGCAGCAAAAAACAGCTGTCAAGACGTCGCATCAATTGCAAAGAAAACTACCGGTTCTTCCCCTGCTCGAGCAAGTGTTTTTAACATTGGAAAAAGCTGAGATTGTCTCAAACAGCGTGATTGAAAGTTATACACTTCAGGATAAGGATGATGCAAGCGGAAGCGAATCGGGAGAAACGACGGAAATCAATTTGGCGGAAACAAACAATCAAGATGCCGGACAAACTGCGTCGGACAAGGAAAAGAATAATGTGCTGCCTGATCATTTAAAGTCAGTAACAATCGATTTGACGGTCAACACAAAATCATATCAAAATCTGCTCACCTTTCTGGAAACAATCGAAAAAAATGAAAGAATCATGACGATTGATCAAATATCCATTCAGCAGCCGGAAGAGGATGAAACAGATGTCATCACATATCAAGTAACTTTGTCCGCCTACTATGCAGAAGGATTTCAAGAGCTCGAAGGAGAAGCCCCTAAAGCCGCGGTGCCGGAAGCGAGCGGATCTAACAACCCGCTCGGCCGCTAAATGGACGTTGAAACTTGAAGAGCCGTCCCCAAACTGGTTATTCATTCATTGAACGCGGTCGCGGCTGACTTTTCCAGAAACAGCAAAAACATAAAGCCCGCAAAATTCTTCAACGAGTTCAGCGGGCTTTTTACAGCTATAGACCGTCTATTGGAAAGCGGCGAGGCAAAAGCTCTTTTCCGTCTAACCATTTCTCCTCACCATTTTTCGGTACTCGGCCGGAGTAAACCCTTCCATTTTTTTAAACAGCTTTGAGAAATAAGTCGGATCCTGGATTCCAATTTCTTTCGCAATGCTTGAAATCGTATCATCGGTTACCGAAAGGAGGCGCTTTGCTTTGTTTATTCTGTAAAGATTTACATATTGCCTCGGCGTCATCCCGTGCGTTTTTTGCATGCACCTTGTTAAATAATCCGGATGAAAATGCAAGTCCCTCGCCATATCTTCCATCGTAAACGGTTTTTTATAATTTTTAGATATATATTCCAAGATTTGATCAACAACTTTTTCAGTTGCCGTCGGTATGTTTAACGCTTCCTTCTGCAGCTGTATGAGCAGCTCCTCAAAAGACATTTGCTGTCTTAATGGAAATTCGACAATTCTGCTGTTCAACTCCACAAGGTGATTTAAGATCGTTTCAAAACGGGCGGCTTGCTGAATGTGATGAAACTTTGGAATTCGAAACAAAAATTCGCTCGGTTCTTCAAAATCACCGTCTTTTACTAAAATATCCCCGAACCGGCGGTGTTTTTCTTTCACCAGTTCATAACCATGGTCAATGGAAAAATGAATCCAGATGACGTCGGTATCTTCTTCACATTCCTTGTAACCGTAATGTTCAAAGCCCGGAAAAAGAATAAGATATTGAAAAGGGCGGATCTCAAAGTTCACCCCGTTTTCCGTTATATATAAACCACCTTTTTTGACATAGATGAAATCAAATACATTAAAAATCCGGCGGAAATGCTTGCTTCCAGTTTTAAATGTTCCTTCTCCCCCTTTTATAAAAGTCGGGAAAGGCGGAACCCTAAATTCAACAAGCATTAAGGTTCACCTCCTTGGTCGGATTTTTCCAAAAAAGATCGAGATTATGTCTTTCTATTATACTTGAAAACCACTAAAATTGTATTGGCATTGACGACAACGGAGGTAAAAAAATGGATCACCAAATGAATAAGAAGAAAATGACGTTATTTGCGATCACATGGCCGATCTTTATTGAGCTGTTGCTTCACATGCTCATGGGGAATATTGACACTTTGATGCTCAGTCAATATTCGGACGATTCCGTCGCCTCTGTTGGTGTAGCGAACCAAATATTATCTTTGTTTATTGTCATCTTCGGTTTTGTTGCGACAGGCACGGCCGTTTTGGTTGCGCAGCATTTGGGGGCAAAACAACAGAAAGAAGCGATGGATGTTTCCGCCGTATCGCTTCTTGCCAACCTCGCCGTTGGCTTAATGATTAGTGCCGGTCTTTTTATTTTTAGCGGACATTTGCTGAAAATGATGGATCTGCCAAATCGCTTATTGGCAGAAGGAAACCAATATTTAAAATTAGTCGGGCTTTTCATCTTTTTGGAAGGATTGATCATGACGGCCGGTGCAATCCTGCGCAGCAGCGGCTTTACAAAAGATTCAATGTATGTGACTGTTGCCATGAACATCTTAAATATCGTTGGCAACTACTGTTTTATATTCGGACCGTTTGCCATTCCGGTATTAGGAGTTCAGGGGGTGGCAATTTCAACCGTTGCCTCCCGGATGATCGGTTTGCTGCTCATAGGATATGCACTTGTCCATCGTTTATCTTTCCATAAGCACTGGACAAACTTCAGCAAAAACTCGTTTCGGCATTTGAAACATTTAATGAGAATCGGGATTCCAACTGCCGGCGAACATCTTTCCTATAACGGTTCACAAATGGTGCTCACTTATTTTGCCGCCACTCTCGGCGCCGAAGCTTTAACGACAAAAGTTTATGCGCAAAATTTAATGATGCTGATCTTTCTGTTCAGCGCAGCAATCAGCCAAGGAACACAAATATTGGTAGGACATTTCATCGGTGCTAAGCAATTCGAAGCCGCTTATAAGCGGTGCATGAGAACGTTATCGATTGCCGTCGTCATTTCTACTTTGGGAGCCGTTGTATTTTTCGCTTTTTCCGATGCGCTCTTCGGATTGTTTACAAACAACCCTTCAATCATTGCCGAAGGGAAACATTTGCTATTGTTAACCATTATTTTGGAACCTGGAAGAGCATTTAATATGGTGATTATCAGTTCCTTGATTGCTTCAAGCGATGCCAAATTTCCTGTATATATGGCGATCATTTCAATGTGGGGAGTCGGAATTTCAGTTGCCTACATTTTTACCATTTTGCTTGGTTGGGGGTTGGCAGGCATTTGGATTTCGTTCATCGTTGACGAATGGCTCAGAGGCATTTTAATGCTTTTCCGCTGGAAATCACGCATTTGGGTGAAAAAAAGCTTTATTCACCAGCAGGCAACAAACGAAGTATCGTTCACTTCTTAACCACATGGCCCAGGCAAAAAAACTGCTTGGGTTTTTTGTAGAAATGAATGGAAAGTCTATTTTCGCCGTTTTTCAACATTCCAACTCCTCCCTCCTGCTTCCTGCTATGTGAAAAATATATCTCGGGGTGTTCATCCGAGCTTAATTGGAAGATTTTCCGATGGGTGGAATGGATCCCTTTCGGAAGGTGCAAAACTGGACGAAAATGTGGAGGCTTCTTCATAAATTGGCGAATACATTTTAGACAAAGGCCTTCTTAAGGATAAGATTATATGATAACTTTAATCTACAAAATAATAATAAGCCCCTTTTTTCAAAGTCTGCACACTTTTTGCTATAATAGAAGAATCGGAGGGAAGGAAATGACTTGGAAAGCTGTTTTCTTTGATTTAGATGATACTTTGCATGATTCGATGAAACCGTTTCAACAAGCGTTAGTCAATCTGTTTCCCGACAAAGCAAAAACGCTTCCGGTTGAACAGTTTTATCAATCAACGAGACATTATAGCGATCTCTTATGGGAAGAGTATGAGAATAATCGGATCACCTTGAAAGAGTTAAGAATGAAGAGAATCCAGTTGGCCGGAAAAGATTTCGGCCTTAACATTTCGAATGACGAAGCCCTCTGTTTTCAACAAGAATACGAGCAAAGGCAGCAATCGCTCACACTGTTTCCGGATGCTGCAAACATGTTGACAGCATTAAAATCGAACAACTACATTATCGGCATCATCACAAACGGTCCCGTTAATCATCAATGGAAGAAAATTGAATCGTTGCAATTAACAAAATGGTTCGACAAGGAACTCATTTTCATTTCTGACGCAGTCGGATTTGCCAAACCAAATGCAAATATTTTTCAGACAGCTGCTAAAAAGGTCAAGCTGCCGCCTAAAAACATTTTATATATTGGCGATTCATGGGCCAATGATGTCGTTGGCGCCCTTTCAGCAGGCTGGCATGCTATCTGGATGAATCATCGAAACAGACAGGCGGAAACGGATCACAAACCTCTTGCTGTGATCAATCGGCACTGCGAACTATATTCTATCTTGAACATTGAACGCTCCCGCTACACCTGATTGGCGGGAGGCTTCCCCAATTCGACTTTTTTAACGGAAAACACTTGCTCTGGCAAACAGCCTGTTATTCCTATTCAGCCCCTAAGACACATATGATCCGTGTTGGCTTTGTTCTAGCGGTAAATTACTGCCGGGTTCCATTGACTAAGGTTTTGATAGCTGCTTTCACTCGTTTCCGAAACTTCAAAAAGCCCCTAAACCGATGTACACATTTTGCCTAGGCGGCCTCGCCATTTCGACCTCAAAACCACCGCTTTTTCCAAAAAAACCTAATTTAAACTAAAATGCACCGATTGGTGAATGAAGAGGATGGTACAAAGATGGTTTGCGGCATTGTTTCCCCTCTTTTATCTCAAGTCCTTACTCAAACACCTGAATATGCTGAAAACCCTCCGTCTACCGGTATGGTTGCGCCTGTGACAAAGCCGCTCATGTTTTCATCCAAGAGCAACAGCAAAGTGCCCAGCAAGTCCTTGGCTTCGCCTAATCTGCGCATCGGCGTATGGGCGATAATTTTTTGCCCCCGTTCTGAAAATGAGCCGTTTTGATTCAAAAGAAGTTTTCTGTTTTGTTCTGTTAAAAAAAATCCCGGTGCAATCGCATTGACGCGAATGCCGGCTTCGGCGAAGTGCACGGCAAGCCACTTCGTAAAATTCTCGATTCCCGCTTTTGCCGCACTGTATGCCGGAACCTTTGTCATCGGATTGGAAGCGCTCATCGACGAAATGTTGATAACGCTGCCTCCTTTTTGTTCGATCATTCGTTTGGCAAAAAACTGCGTCGGTATAAGCGATCCTATCAAATTTAAATGGAAAACATACTGAAACCCTTCTTTCGTCAAGTCGAAAAAGGTTGTTGTTTCTTCCGATTGAAGATCGCCATATTCAAAAATTTCCTTTGTCGTGGTGCCTTCCGGATGGTTCCTTCCCGCACCGTTGATCAAAACGTGGACTCCCCCCATTTTCCAAAAATGATTTCATCCGCTTTTTTTAGCTTTCGACGTTTAACACATCACATTCAATGGCAATCGCTTCACCGCCTTCAGCGATGATTTCATCAGCGATCTTTTTCCCTTTTTCAAACGTTCGATTTAAAATCGCAACTTTCATTCCTTGCCTTCCAAATTCACGAGCCATTTCCCCGCAAAGAACTCCGCCCCTTTCAACTGTTCAATGACCATGAATCCATCTCCCTTTCTGCTTGCTTTGCCAAACTGTCCCAAATTCCAAGCAAATACATGATGCCAAGAGCACGATCGTACAAGCCATAGCCCGGTCTTGCTTGCTCCCCCCAAATCATCCGCCCGTGATCAGGCCTGATATATCCATTAAAATTCATCTCATAAAGCGCTCTCAAAATTTCGTACATGTCGAGCGACCCGTCAGAACTTCGATGGGACGTTTCATAGAAATCGCCGTTTTCAGCAACCAAAAAAACATCGAGGGCTTCCATTCGATAGAAAACCCTCGATCAATTTCTTTAATCTTTAAGCTGCTTTATTTTTATTATAAATGTCAAAGGCAACAGCCACCAGCAAAACTAACCCTTTTATCGCCTGCTGCCAGTCGACGCCCAACCCCATGAGCGACATGCCGTTGTTCATCACACCCATCACAAGCGCACCGATGATCGCGCCCGGAACAGTTCCGACACCTCCGTAGGCTGAGGCTCCGCCGATGAAGCATGCGGCAATGGCGTCAAGTTCGAACAAGTTCCCCGCTTTTGGCGTTGCCGCATTTAAACGGGCCGCAAAGATCAAGCCGGAAATGGCAGATAAAACACCCATGTTGACAAAAACCCAAAATGTTACACGCTTCGTTTTGACACCTGAAAGCAAAGCAGCTTTCTCATTCCCTCCGATTGCGTAAATGTGTCTGCCTGCCACTGTTTTTCTCATCACGAAGGTATAGGCGACAACGAACACTGCCAAAATGGCTAAAATGTTCGGGATCCCTTCATAGATGGCAAGCACATAAGAGAAAAGATTAATAACAGCAACGATGACAACGAGCTTTGTGAAAAAGATTTGATTGTTTTCCAATTCAAGCTGATATTTCTTTTTCTGGGCGCGGCTTCTTACTTCCATTGCTACATATATGACCGATAAAACAATGCCGATCAGAATCGTTGCAATATGAATAGAACCGTCTGAAAAATCAGGAAGGAATCCTGAACTTATTTTTTGGAAGGCTTCCGGAAAAGGTGCGATTGACTGTCCCTCCAGAACAATCATGGTAAGCCCGCGGAATAAAAGCATGCCCGCCAGCGTGACAATAAACGCAGGGATTCTGACGTAAGCGATCCAAAAGCCTTGCCAAGCACCGATGAAAGCGCCGATGAACAGGCAAAGGATGACCGCTAGAAACGTAGGCATGTTATATTGAACCATAAAGATGGCCGCCAAAGCCCCGACAAATGCTGCAACGGAACCGACAGATAAGTCAATATGGCCAGTGATAATGACGAGCATCATGCCGATTGCCAATATCAAAATATAACTGTTTTGCAAAATCAAGTTCGTGATATTTAACGGTTTTAACAATAGTCCGCTTGTCAATATTTGAAAAAGAAGAACGATAAACAGAAGTGCAATAATCATGCTATATTGTCTAATATTATTTTGAAACATTTGCAACAAGGTTGATTTTCCATTTGTTTGGGTTGATTGCATTTTCCGCTACCCCCTGACTTTTGTATTCGTCATATATTTCATGATGTTTTCCTGTGTAGCTTCACTTCGCATCAATTCACCGGTTATTCTTCCTTCACTCATGACATAAATGCGGTCGCACATGCCAAGAATTTCCGGCAATTCAGATGAGATCATGAGAATGCCTTTTCCCTCTCTTGCCAGTTCATCAATGATCGTATAAATTTCGTATTTCGCTCCGACATCAATTCCTCTTGTCGGTTCATCCAAAATAAGGATGTCCGGCTCTGAAAAAATCCATTTGCTTAAAACAACTTTTTGTTGATTTCCCCCGCTTAAATTGCCTACCTTTTGCGAAATGCTCGGGGTTTTAATGCGCAGTTTTTTTCTAAATTCTTCGGCAACATTTGTTTCTTTTTTTTCATCAATGACATTTCGTCTCGATATTTTCATTAAGTTTGGCAAAGAAATATTTTGTTTAACGGAATCCATCAAAATTAAGCCCGTTTCTTTTCGATCTTCGGAAACGTAGGCAAGTCCATGCTTCATCGCACTGTTGACATCATGGATTTCAATTTTCTTTCCATTTTTGTATAATTGGCCGCTGATTTTTTTGCCGTATGTTTTGCCAAAAATGCTCATCGCAAGCTCCGTCCGCCCGGCTCCCATCAGCCCCGCAATACCGACGATTTCCCCGCGCCGTATATGGATATTTACATTGTCAATCACTTTTCGATCCGGCTGCAGTGGATGGTAGACATTCCAATTTTCCACTTGGAAAATCGTCTCACCGATGTTCGGGTGCCGCTCCGGATAACGGTTGGTCAAATCGCGGCCGACCATTCCGCGAATGATTCGATCTTCCGTCACATCATCTTTTTTCATATCCAACGTTTCAATCGTTTTCCCGTCACGCAAAATTGTGATCGAATCGGCAACTTTGGAAATCTCATTTAATTTGTGCGAAATGATGATGGCGGACATCCCTTTTTTCTTAAATTCAAGGAGCAGATTAAGCAAATTCTCGCTGTCGTCTTCATTTAACGAAGCTGTCGGTTCATCAAGGATCAATAGCTTCACATTTTTTGACAGCGCTTTCGCAATTTCGACAAGCTGTTGTTTTCCTACCCCTAAATTGGAAACAATGGTTTCAGGTGATTCATGCAATCCGACCTGCGCCAGCAGTTCTCTCGTTTTGACGATCGTTTCATTCCAGTTAATCATTCCATTTTTTGCAAGCTCATTGCCTAAAAAAATGTTTTCGGCAATCGATAAATTCGGAATTAACGCAAGCTCTTGATGAATGATCACAATGCCCAGTTCTTCACTTTGTTTAATATTTTTGAATTGGCAAACTTCCCCTTTAAAAATAATGTCACCTGTATACGAGCCGTACGGATAAACGCCGCTCAAAACTTTCATTAACGTTGATTTTCCTGCTCCATTTTCCCCGCATAAGGCGTGAATTTCGCCTTCCTTTACTTTTAAATTGACATCATCAAGCGCTTTCACACCGGGAAATTCTTTCGTGATATGGCGCATTTCCAATATATAACTTCTTTCCATGTTATCACCACTCTTTCGATTGCTCTATTGTCCAAGCTGTTCTTCTGTATAGTAACCGCTGTCAACTAAAACGGATTGATAATTCGTTTTGTCAACTGATATCGGTTTTAGCAAATAGGCAGGGACTATTTTTTCCCCGTTGTCATACGATTTTGTATCATTGACTTCCACTTTTTCTCCTTTTAGCAGGGCATCTGTCATTTGTACGGCTTTTTCCGCCAGTTTTCTCGTATCTTTAAAAACAGTCTGCGTCTGCTCTCCTTTAATAATTGATTTTATGGAAGCCAATTCCGCATCTTGGCCGGTTATGACAGGCATCGGTTTATTTTTTGTGCCGTAGCCGACACCTTTCAGCGAGGAAATCACACCAATGCTGATGCCGTCATACGGTGAAAGAACAGCATCTACATGATCGTTGGAATAGTGGGCGCTCAGCAAGTTATCCATTCTTGCTTGCGCGACCGCGCCGTCCCATCTTAAAGTGGCGCCTTGGTTAAATTTTGTTTGGCCGCTTTTGACAACAAGCTGCCCCGAATCAATGTACGGTTTTAACACAGACATCGCTCCGTCAAAAAACATGTAAGCATTGTTGTCATCAGGTGATCCGGCAAAAATCTCAAGATTGAATGGCCCTTTTCCTTCTTTTAATTGAAGCTTTTCTTCGATATACTGGCCTTGTAAAACCCCGACCTTAAAGTTGTCAAACGTTACATAGTAATCTACATATTTACTATTTTGAATCAGCCTGTCGTACGAGATGACTTTTATTCCTAGTTTATGCGCCCTCTCGATCACATTGGTTAATCCGGCCCGGCCGTCAATCGGTGCAATTACTAGTACATCAACACCTTTTGTAATCATGTTTTCTATTTGTGCTGCCTGGTTTTCAATGACATCTTCCGCATATTGCAAATCTGTCTGATACCCTTTTGCTTTAAACAGTTTGACCATGTTTTGGCCATCATTGACCCATCGTTCTGAAGATTTTGTCGGCATCGAAATGCCAATGAATTTTTTCCCATCCTTTTCAACGTTTTTAACAGCTTGACTGCTGCACGCCGTTAACAAAATGAGCAACAAGACGAGGAAACAGGCAAATAGCCGTTTTTTCATCAGATGTCCTCCCTTCGCAGTGTTCATATGTTTCATTGATTTCTATTTCTTTCAAGCAAATCAACAACTTCATACTTAATGATATGCTAGCGGTTTCAAAATAAATGCAAACAGGCCTGTTAAAACGAAAGAAAGAAAAAAGATTGATCAATAAATCGAAAATTTGCAAACATTCAATTTATCCGTACAAATTTAATAGTGTATGATGATTATTCTGATTAGCGGTACACTTTATTTTTAAAATTAAAAAATAAAGCGGTTTCATTGTATAGAAAAATAAAAAAATCGGAATCATATCGTTTGACGAATTGAATTTTAATTAGAAAGCGCTTTATTTATTTTTTATATTAATAAACTTATTCGTACATGTCAACAGGGAATTTTTATCCTGTCCTATCAACTTTATGCGCACCTATTTAAGATTAAATACAGCTTATTTCAATTTTAATAGCAGGAGTTTTGGCGCAAATATAGAAATTTGTAAATGAGCTTTTTCATGAGGGGGAAAAGGTTTTGAGTGAAAGACTGTTGCGCTTGTTTGATTATCATGGATGGGACAATGAAAAACTTCTACACCATTTAAAAAACCTTCCGGAAGAAATTTATTGGAAAAGAATCAACAGTGTTTTTCCGACAATTGCGGAAACGTTTGCCCATATCATTGCCGTTGACGAACTTTGGTATTCGCGAATTCAAGGGCGCCATATACCGTACATTCAAACAGAGACGTGCAAAACGATTGGGGAAACCATCACAAAATGCAGCGATCTGCATGAAGAAATCAAACAATTTTTCATCGAAATCGGCCATCTGGAACATCCGGTCGTATATCAGAATACAAAGGGTGAACCATTCAGCAACAAAATTTCCGAAATCATTGAACATATGGTGAACCACGGCACTTATCACAGAGGCAACATTGCCGCGATGATCAGGCAAATGGGATATGAAGGGACAACAACGGATTATATTTGTTATTTACGGGAAGTATAAAATGAAAAGCCGGCTTTGACAGCCGGCTTGACCATGAAAGTCAATGCAATATTCAAGAGACCGTTACTTTGTTTCATTCACCCAGACGATCATTTCGCCTGGCTGGCGGTTGCACCATGAGTAATAAGGAATAGCAGTAAAAGTTGTCGGCACCATTTTCGGTTCTTGCGCTTTGTACAGTTCATGACCCCAAGTCGATTCATCGATCCTTTCGGCTTGGCCGGTAATCACTGTCACTCCGTTTAAAAGGTCAGGTTTATGAATTGCTTGCAACTTTGCGTTTCTAGGGATGAAAATGTTATGCAAATTTGCGCCATTGTCTTGTTCCTCGAGGCAGTATACAACCGGTCCCCGCTGAAGCGCTACTTTCCCGACATTTTCTTTTACATTTGGATGGGCTTTGATTCTTTCCACCGGCATCGCGAATCTTAAATAGATGCGATCCCCTTTCTTCCATTTGCATTGAATATATAAATATCCCTTTTGATTGACCGTCTTTAGATCGATCTGTTCGTCATTGACAGCGAGCGTTGCGTTTCTGCACCAGCCGGGCAAACGAAGGGCAACGGTAAATTGCGATTCCGTTTCCGGATCAACGGATAGTTCGATGTCGCCATCCCAAGGATAATTCGCCTTAAGACGAAACTGTGTCCGGTTTCCATTGATCTCAACTTCGTGCTCATTGGCAATATATAAGTGAACAAAAACCGTATCTTCTTTTTGTGAATAAATATAGCGGCCGATGGAAGCAATCAGTCTTGCCAGATTGGGAGGACAGCAGGCGCAGCCAAACCATTTTTGCCGTACAGGTTTTACATGCTGCTTTTCTCTTCGCTCGCATTTTTTGGGCGATACTTCCAACGGGTTTACGTAAAAGAATCTTTTTCCATCTAAATCCATGCCGCTGATAGTGCCGTTATACAAAGCACGTTCCATCACATCGGCAAATTGAGCATCGGCTTCCAACTCCAGCATCCGTTTCGCCCAAAATACCAAGCCGATCGACGCACACGTTTCACTGTAAGCAAGGTCATTCGGCAAATCATAGTCAAAGGAAAAGGACTCGCCATCGACATTCGACCCTATTCCTGCTGTAATATACATTTGTTTTTGCACAACATTTTCCCACAATGTGTAGCAAGCTTTGATAAGAGATTCATCACCGGTATGACAGGCAAGATCCGCCATTGCCGCATACATATACACAGCTCTGACAGCATGCCCGACCGCCTCCGTTTGTTCTCTTACAGGTTTATGGGATTGGTTGTATTTCTTCATTTTTTCATGTCCCGGGTAAAATTGCTCAAAGACACCTGCTTTATTTTTTTCTCTCTCCACTACGAAGTAATTCGGCTCTTTGCCGCGTTCATCAATGAAATATCGGCTTAAGTTTAAATAACGTTCTTCCCCTGTTGCCTGATACAATTTGACAAGCGCCAATTCAATTTCTTGATGTCCTGGATAACCATGCAATTTGCCGTCCTCTTTCCCAAAAACGGAATCGATATAATCGGCAAACCGGCACATAATGTCCAAAAATTTTCTTTTGCCGGTTGCGTGATAATAAGCGACAGCAGCTTCGATGAAATGCCCAGCACAATATAGTTCATGGTTATCCCTTAAACTCGCCCATCTTTTTTCAGGCTCTTTAATCGTAAAATACGTGTTTAAATAGCCATCTTCTTGTTGAGCCTTTTCGAGCAGATCAATGACCTCATCAGTGATTTTTTCCAGTTCAGGATTCGGATCGGTTTCTAAACTGTACGTGACAGCTTCCAGCCACTTTGCCACATCGCTGTCCTGAAAAACCATGCCGTAAAATTCCCCTTGTTCTTCACCCGCCGCAATTTTAAAATTTTTCATAGCATGGCTTAGGGGCGCATCCGGAACCCTGTCATTCAACGCTTCCCATTGAAACGGAATCATTCCATCACGGACGATCTTCATATATTTCCGCCAAAAAGAATCCGTTACGTTGACACGTGTTTGTTTTTTTGCTTTTATTTCTCCCATCTAAATCCCCCATTAAAATTGCTTTGGCTCCATTGAATGGAAGAGCCTTTCATATAAGGCTCTTTCAAGGCGCTTCGGATTGTTCGTGATCAATGTTGTTTGGCGAGGCGAATGACATTCCATGATGTTTTCGGCAACATCGCTTCCAACATGCCGTCTGAAACTTTTGCATTGCCGCCTTTGTGCGGTTTGACGTTTTCTTCTTCTTTCGTATTGACTGCTTTTAAATCATCATGCTCAAGGACAATATGTTCAACCACTTGATATCCCTCAAAGCTGCGGATGTCACAGTTTAACGCAAGCTTTTCCTGCAAATGGCGGTTGACCGCAAAAATGGTCAGTTCTTCTTTTTCTTCGTTATAAACAGCCGCTGCCTCCAAATAAGGGACGTCTGTAAAATCGGCGCTGTCGTATTTCGGCGAGGAAATAATCGGCAAAAGCGATGTGCCCCTTCCGTATCGGGAAGCATGCATGTATGGGTAAAAAATCGTTTGTCTCCATGCTTTGCCGCCGTTTTCTGTCATAATCGGCGCAATGACGTTTACAAGCTGAGCCAAACAGGCCATTTTGACGCGGTCAGCATGCTTTAGAAACGTTATTAACATGCAGCCAACTAAAAGCGCATCTTCAAAATTATAAATATCTTCCAATTGTGGAGGAGCGATTGTCCACGGATCAATTTTCTTGTCTTGTTCATTGGAGTGATACCAAACATTCCATTCATCGAAGCTCAAATGAATGGTTTTTTTGCTGCGTTTTTTCGCTTTCACATAATCCGCCGTTGAAATAACCGTTTTGATAAAATGATCCATATCAAGCGATTTGGCTAAAAAGTTGGCCGGATCATTTTCGCGATTGCCGTAGTATTGATGAAGAGAAATATAGTCGACCGCTTCATACGTATGCTCAAGCGTTATTCTCTCCCATTCCGGGAAAGTCGGCATCTTCGTATTGGAACTTCCGCAAGCCACCAGTTCGATCGTCGGGTCGACAAGCTTCATCACTTTTGCGGTTTCCAGTGCCAGCCTTCCGTATTCATCAGCTGTTTTATGCCCAATTTGCCACGGTCCGTCCATTTCATTACCAAGGCACCAAGTTTTAATGTTATGGGGCTCTTTATATCCATGTTGTTTGCGCAAATCGCTCCAATACGTCCCTCCCGGATGATTGCAATACTCAATAAAATTGCGGGCTGCATCAATCCCCCGAGTTCCAAGATTCACCGCCATCATCACTTCGGCATTTACTTTTTTCGACCAATCAACAAATTCGTTTGTCCCCACTTCGTTTGGTTCGATCGTACGCCAAGCAAGTTCAAGCCGCCGCGGCCGCTGTTCCTTCGGTCCGACCCCATCCTCCCAATTGTAGCCGGATACCATATTCCCGCCCGGGTAGCGGACGATTGGGACATTGATTTCCCTCACAAGCTCCATCACATCTTTGCGAAACCCTTGTTCATCGGCGTTCGGGTGACTCGGCTCATAAATCCCCCCATAAACCGCTCTCCCTAAATGCTCAATAAAAGAACCGTAAATACGATGATCAATACTGGAAATTTTATACTCCTTATCAATCACCATTTTTGCTTTTAATTGTTGTTTCATCTGAATGCTCCTTCCTTAAAGTTGATTTTATGTTAATGTTGTTAAAAAATAAGAACTGTTTCTTTCATTATCCTTTTACTCCACCTGCAGTCATTCCTTCGATAAAATATCTTTGGAAGAAAATGTATACAATTAATATAGGAATGATTGCCAAAACAGAACCTGCAATTAAAACATCGTAGTTATTTCCATAAGGTGTCAAAAGTGTCGACAATCCAATCGGAAGCGTCAATTTTTCACTGGATCTTAAAACGATTAGTGGCCATAAAAAGTTATTCCAACTATTCAATGCTTGCAAAATAGCCATAGATGCAAAAGCAGGAGCCATCAAAGGCATCATAATTTTGAAATAAATACCTATTTCTGTACAACCATCTACCCTTGCAGCATCGAGAAGATCCTTCGGCAAACCACTTGCATACTGCCTAAAGAAAAAGATAGGTACAGGAGCAACAATAAATGGTAAAAAAGCACCTGTGATGGTATCCATAAGTCCTAAATTAGTCGTTAATTGATAAAGAGGGAGCATGATGATTTCAATTGGGATCATCATGACGATAAGTACTAATGTAAAAATAAAAGTTTTTAATTTGAAATGATAAACTGCCAAGCCATATCCAACTAAACTGGAAAAAAACAACGAAAGAATGGTTGAAACAACAGTAATCAATACGCTATTTTTAAACCATGTAAAATAATTTGAATCCCCTGAGAAAATGAAAAAATAGTTTTTGAGTGTTAAAACTTCAGGCTGCAATTTTAAATTAAGTCCAAATCTCATGATTTCCTGTGACGGTTTGAAGGATCCAAGAACAATCGAAATAATGGGAAATAAAGCAAATATCGATATAGCAATGAAAAAAATAAGCAGCACCAACGATGGTAAACCAAATTTTTTCCTTGATTCAGCCCCCATATTAAGAATCCTCCCTTTTAAACATGCCGAAAAACTTTAACTGTATGATTGTAATAACAAATGTTATCAGCAAAAGTGTAATCCCTATTGCAGAACCTAGCCCTAAATTATTTTGTTCAATGCCATTGCGATACAGGTAACCGACAATTGTCAGGCCAATATCATTAGGGGAACGGTTGCTTCCATATAACATATAGCTTTCAGCAAACATGGAATAACCGCCATAGATACTAATGGTAAAAACGTAAATAATGATTGGCTTTAGCAGTGGAACCGTAATATAAAAGAATTTTTGAATTGTAGAAGCTCCATCTATTTCCGCAGATTCATAAAGCTCTTTCGGTATATTTTGCAAACCGGCTAAATAATAAAGCAAGTTTACTCCCATCCATCTCCACGTAGCTAAAATAACTAGCGCAAACATACTGGTTCCTGCATAGTTTAACCATGCTTTTGGCTCCATCCCGAAAACACCTACAATGGAGTTCAATAAAGCTCCTTCTTGACTACCAAAAATAAGCCTGAAAATAATTCCTGCTACCACAACTGATGTTAATGCCGGTATAAAAGTGATGGAACGAAACAGGTTTTTAGCAATCATCAGCTTTGAATTTAAAAAGACAGCCAAAAGAAGAGGAAACGGAATTAGCACTAATAAGGTTAATGCTGTATAAACTGTACTATTCCAAATAGCTTTTAAAAAAGTTGGATTCCATAGGTTCTTATAGTTTTCAAAGCCTATAAATGTGACCTGACCCGGGAGTACTTCTTGAAAGCTCATCACAATCGTCGAATAAACTGGATAAGCAAAAAAAATAGCGAATGAGAAAATAAAGGGCAAAACAAATAGATAAGGCGCAATTTTTTGGGAATAGAAAATATTCTTAAAACCTCTTCCTTGTTTACTTGGATATTCCGGCTTATTTTTCAAACTTATTTCACTGCCAGCCATGTCAATCCTCCTTTATTCAAGTATCACTAGTTGACATTCAACTAGTGATACTCATAAAATTAAGCTGTTTTTACTTAATCTCTTTCTCTGCTTCTTTGAGCACTTTTTCCGGGTCTTCTTTTTCTACAAGAGTTCTGTAAAGAATCGTTGTTTTTAAAGCATCTGAAATTTGGGGAGTTTTTTCAGTGATATGAACTCCTTCAATTTCATCTTTTATTTCTAAAAGCACATCAAAAATATTGTCCCCAAAATATTCTGTAAATTTATTTGCTTCTCTTAACTCAGGAGAATCCCAAACATCAGAGCGAATCGGATCGAATCCAAGTTGCTTCCAAATTTCAATATTTCCTTCTTTTGATAGCTTTGCATATGCCAAAAATTCTTTTGCCAATTCAGGATGTTTCGATTGATTTGTAACAGCTGTACCAGTCCCGCCCATTCCAGCAGACCGAGGGCTGCCTTCTTTCCATGCCGGCATCGGTTTAATAACAATTTTTCCTTTTAAATCTGGCATATAATCTACAAAGCGCCCCATGTACCACATTGGCATCCAAACTGAAGCTGCACCACCATTGTTCATAAATCCATAATATTCTTCCTTATGGTGGCCATTCCCCGGCGCAGCAACCGCTATTCCTTCATTAATTAAATCTTGCTCATATTTTAAAACGTTAACGATCTGAGGATCGCTCAAATTTACTTCGCCGTTTTCATCAATGAAATCAACCGGACCTTCTAATTGTGCTACTTGCGGCCATATTGACCATTGGTCAGAGGTTTCAAGTGTTGTCATTGGCACTCCGGTTTTCTCCAAAACTTGTTTTCCTGCTTTTTTATAATCTTCCCAAGTTTTAATATCATCAGGATTTACTCCTGCTTTATCTAAAATTTCCTTATTATAGTATATTACTGAAGCACCTACATGGAAATCTATCCCATATACTTTTCCGTCTTTTGAATAAATGTCAAGTCTGGATTGCACTACATTTGATTTTTCAGGATCCACCACGTCGTTTAATGGCAATAGTTGAGGTTTACCTTTTAGGAAATTGGCAAACTTACTAATTTCAATATCTGATATATCAGGAGCCCCTTTTCCGGATTGAAGCGCAACCAATAGTTTGTTGTGCAAATCGTCGTATGGCAATACACTAATCACCAGTTTTATTTTCTTATCTTGATGTAATTCATTCCATTTTTTAACCATTGTTTCATAGTATTTGCCGTGCAATTCATTAAATGTCCAAAGTTCTATTTCTGTTCCTTCTCCCACACTTGTCGTGTTGTTTGAGCTATTGGAACTCCCCTTGTTGTTCGAACAACCTGAAAAAACGATACAAACAACAAAAACTAATACTAAAAACAAATTTCTTTTTTTCATATACATTACCCCCTTGAAAAATTTTGCTTATCCTAAAAAGGATGAAGCCGTTTTCAAAATCAATTAAAAAAAATTAATTTTAAACAAACCTAAAAATATTTAAAAAGTTTTAAAACTTTTTATATTTTTATTTTAAATACATGATTTATGCTTGTCAACATAAAATTGTATGCGTTTTCTAAAATGTTTTTTGACATTTATCGCTCGATAGTCTATCTTTATTTTATAATTATTTAAAATATTAAGGGGGTATTTATGTGGTTTATATAAAAGATTTGCATTCCGGACTAAAAATATTTAAAGCTTTAAGCTCTGAAATTCGCATTGAAATTTTAAACTTACTTGCGAAATATAACAGTTTATATTTAAACGAGATTGCCGAGAAACTTCATTTAACAAATGGTGCGGTTACAATGCATATAAAGAAATTAGAAGAAAGCGGGCTGATTGAAATTATTACAAGTCCAGGGAAGCATGGGATTCAAAAGGTTTGTTACCTCTGTGAAGATCAATTAACAGTTGAATTTCGTCCAAAAGCAGAAGAGAATCTATACGAGTGCCAAATTAAAGTTGGACATTACACAAATTATCATGTGGAGCCTACGTGCGGTTTGGCAACAAAAGAAAGCATTATTGGTGAGTTTGATGATCCGAGATATTTTGCAGATCCACAAAGAATCAATGCAGGCATCATTTGGTTTTCCGAAGGATTTATTGAATACAGAATTCCTAATTATTTAAAAAGAAATGAAATTTTTAAAGAACTGCAATTCATTATGGAATTAGGTTCTGAAGCGCCAAGTTATAATAATAACTGGCCATCCGATATTTACTTTTATTTAAATGACATTGAATTGGGGTATTGGACTTCCCCTGGTGACTTTGGCGACAAAATCGGTAAATATAATCCTCATTGGTGGCCACACCATCTTAATCAATATGGAATGTTAAAACTATTGAGAATTAATGAAGAAGGAACTTTCATTGACGGTTGCAGAATATCCAATGTAACCATGTCGGATATAGGCTTAAATGCAAAATCCAACATAAATTTTAAACTAGCGGTATCATCCAATCAAAACGGCGGTGGTATAACAATCTTTGGAAAAGACTTTGGCAATTATCATCAAGATATTGTTGTCAGAGTTTTGTATGATGTTGTAAATAAATCATAAAACTCAAAAATAAATCATCTCTTTTTCAAGTCTTCTTTTGAGTTTTAAATATGCGTACATCTGAAAAAACATTTAAAAACAACTTGTAATGACCATTCAAAAATAAGCAACCTTTGAAAAATGAAATGTTTTAAGGTTGCTTATTTCATGTTTGATCTGAAACGTGCCGTTCACGATTCAAAATGGCAGACAAAACGGTTTTCGTCAACTTCTTGTTTGTTGTGCAGATGACGTTTAATTTTCAATATTTTATAAATCGCAAGGCCGACCAAAATCTCTCATGAAAAACCATTGTAAAATGATTAACAGTGATGGACACTACTTTACAGCATTACTAGAACCTTGGATGCAACCTTGAAAAAGCTTTCAGAATAATACATGTTTTAAAAGTAAGTACAATAAATTGCTTCCAATGCAAACTGTTTTTTCTTTTTAACTGTTCTTGTTTTTTGTCAGTTTAAAAACAAATTTTTTTCCATTCGCCATTTCCGTGACTTTTATGAGAACGGGTATGGAAGCTCTGACTCTTTTATTTGATTGATTAATAATAATCCTGTACAGCGGTCGCGCAAATGGTATGCTTCATTTAAGCTTTGTTTGACTAATTCTTGGGCAATGCCTAGTTCTTCAATTGTGGACGGTCCCTTAATTTTCTTTAACAGTGAACGCAATTGATTGGAAGAAGGCAAGTCGTCAATCAATTTTTGAATCTCATCTAAATGGCTGCGAATGGCATCTTGATATTTCGTATCTTTATCCAACAATTTCTCTAACTCAAGTTTCTTTTGTTTATATAAATCCGAAATGATCGTTGTGGCAACTCCGACTTTTGCACCGTGAAGCAGCTGCTTTTGATTCGTTTTCAATAAATGCATTTCCCAATAATGCGACAAATGATGCTCAGCCCCCGACGCAGGTCTTGAATGATTGAGCAGCTGCATAACTAGACCTGATAGAAGTAAAGCTTCCATAAGGATTTTTATCCCTTCTTGGTCGGCTTTTTGAATCTTCTCTACATGGTTGACGCATAATTCGAGAGCTTGTTTTGTTAGATTTGCTGCTGTTTCATTGTATGGTTCGTTTCCTATTAAACCGGAAATTTTCCAGTCAAGCAGTGAAGTGTACTTTCCCAAAATATCTCCAAAACCCGCTGCAGTCATTTCTTTCGGTGCTGCCTGCAAAATATGCAGATCAGCAAACACAGCGATAGGTGATACGGTTTGTACGGTCTTTTTTACTTTCCGCACAATAATTGGCGCTCCCTTGGATGTGAACCCATCGACTGAAGCTGCAGTTGGAAAAGAGATAAACGGTATTTGCAAATGGTAAGAAGCAAAACGGACAATATCATGAATTGTTCCGGAACCTACCGCAATCAACACATCATCTGTTTTCGGCACATCAACTAATAACTGCACTAAAGCCTCCTCATTGGCGATTACTTGGTTATGCTCATCGGCAGGAAGCAAATGCCCATGAGTGAGAAAACCTGCTTCCTTTAATACCTGCTGAACATGTTTTCCGGCAGCTTCAAACGTATTCTTATCATAAACGATCGACACCTTTTTCCATCCGTTTTGCGCAAGGTAGTCTGCAATGTTGTGAATCGCTCCAGCCTTTACAAACAGATCCGGAAACTTGTAATCTGTTAATTTTAATTCTTGGGCAAGTTCCTGCAATTGTTTTTCAATGTTCATTTTCTTTTTAAACCTCCTGTTCCGTTTAGTCAGCGGCTTCTGTTAATTTCAGCAATACCGACTGACGAGGTTCTAACTCAAATGCTATTTGATGTTCAACAACACCTAAATCTTCTTTAGCCCATAAATCTCTCAGACTCATAGGATTCCGGCAATTTAAGTCTTCTAGTTGTACGGATACAACCCCACGTTCTTCGCCAATATTGAACAAGGCGACAAAACGATTGCCGTTAAGATCTTGCGATGTCCATACAATGCGGCTGCATTTCACGGTACAGTTGGCGGGCGCTAAAAACTTTTTTCGATTCAATGCATTCTACAATCAATGATGCATGCAATATCAAGGTAAAACAATAAAACTAAATTTATTACTTCTCTGTCGCTTCAATCAACGGTGTTTTCATGTGTTTCAAAAATCCATTCCTTAAAAACGTTTTCAATTATTTTAAACATTTTTTAAAATAATCCTTCACTTGTTTTTAAAATTTCAATTTGTACGTACAATAAAAGAATAAACAATTTTAAAAATATTGTCAATTATTATTCAAATCAGTAAGACTTTTGTATGTCCGTATATGATATTAGATTTAAAAAATACTGAAAAAGATTTGTTCCTATTTTTCTGCCAAAAAAAGGGCGTTGATCCCTTCATGTTAAAATCCTATTGTCAGATTGGCGATAAACATATAAAAAACATTAAACTGCTTGTAAATCTTTAATAAAAAACCTATGCCGAAATTGTTCATCATCCTTTTAATTTGTGGAAGGGACCATGATTAAAAAGAAAAAGATTTTTCGGGAACAAGCCATTCATGCCTTTTCTTGATCGTTGTCGGTTAATCCTTTTGTTGAACTCCTTACAATCAGCTCCGGTTCAAAGATGAGCGATTCTACTTTGTTGTTTTTTTCCTTTTTGCTTTTCCCTTTTTGGATCATTTCCACAATTAATTTGGCTGCGGCTTTTCCTAGCTCACTTTTCGGATGTTTTATGGTTGTCAGTTTTACTTCCGAGATTTCGGCCAAAAATGAATCGTCATAGCCAACAATCGAGATGTCATCTGGGACAGACATGTTTTTCTCTCTGACGACATCCAAAAGCTTCATCACTAATTCGTCATTGTAGCAGACGATTGCTGTCGGCTTTTCCGGCAACGTTTCGAGCAAGGTTTTGAATACTTCACTTGGTTTGGTAAACTTCTCAGCTGTTGTGTAGGTAACGATATTTTGCGGATTAATTTTCACGCCGTATTCGCGATGGGCTTTCAAATATCCTTTCATGCGTTTTGTTCCCTGTAAATCGTCTGTTTTAAAGAAACCTGCGATGTTTTTGTGGCCAAGTTGGATGAGGTGCTCCGTTTGCAAAAAACCGCCCTTTTCATCATCCAACAACACGCTGACCGGTTCGAGCTCATTGTAATAGGCATTGATCATGATATAAGGAATTTCTAACGATTCCAAATTTAAATAATAATTGATGTTTGGATTTGCCGCCGCACTTTTGGTAGGTTCCACGATTATGCCATCGAATCGCTGCGATAGAATTGTTTCTAAAATGCGCTTTTCATTTTCATAATCGTTGTTCGTGCTGAATAAGCTGACTTGATAGCCTTCATTGCTTAAATAGGCTTCCGCTCCGCGGATGATCGACGGAAAAATATAATCGGAAATATAAGTGGTGATCATTGCTATTTTCTTTTGTTCCCCTTCAACCGCCTCATTTTGCCCGGCAGGCAGCCGTTCTGCACAAAAAGTTCCGGCGCCTTGCTCCCGGTACAGCCATCCCTCGTTGACAAGCTCTCCTATTGCAAGCCGTACTGTATGCCGGCTGACGTTAAATTGTTTCATCAGTTCGCTTTCTGAATAAATTTTTTGGTTCGGCAGAAATGTTCCGTCTAAAATTTTTGATTTAATCCAGCGTTTCACCATGTTATATTTCGTTTCAGCCACTCGTAAACACCCTTTGTCAATCATTTTTTCAAAAAATATCCGTACATGTAAGCATACCATATTTTCTAACATTTTGAAATCTCAACAAACTTGGCTTTTTCCCGATAGGTCACATGTTTATCCAATTTTTCCTTATCGCCTTGAAGAAATCAGGAGGAAATAATGCGTCTTTTATCAGCAGCACTGGCCAAAACGGCAGCTATGAAGCCTTGAATTTTTCTCACTTTGGAAAAAAACCGGGCTTATCCCAAATAAGGAATGCCATTAAATTAAAAAAACGAAAACATTGATACATCAACGTTATTGCATGAAAAAGGGGTCTGCTCTAAGTCGAAAAATCGACTTATGAGACAGCCCCAGTTTCCCGATGATTATTTTTGGCTATCTTAGCTTCCATATTACATCGCTGATTTTAAGTTCATTCCGAAGCTGATGCAATTTTGTATTTTGATCGATGATGACGCACTCAATATCCATCATATCTGCAAAATCATACAATTGCTCTTTTGTGACAGCCAGTGAGAAGACGGTATGATGCGCCCCGCCAGCATAAATCCACGCTTCCGTTGCTTCGCTTAAGGAAGGAAGAGGCTTCCACAGCACTTTTGCAACCGGAAGATTCGGTGTATCCATTGTCGGCTGAACGGCTTTTACATCATTGACAATTAAGCGGTAACGGCCGCCCATCTCCACTAATGAAGCAACAATTCCATCTCCCGCTTTCCCGTCAAAAACAAGCCGGGCTGGATCCTCTTTTCCACCGATGCTTAATGGACGGACGATTATTTTCGGTTTTGTGGCGGCAACCGTCGGGCAAATTTCCAGCATATGAGAACCGAGAATCATTTCATTTCCTGGTTCCAAGTGGTACGTATAATCTTCCATAAAGCTTGTATCCTGATTATCGGCAACAATTTTCATATAACGAAGCAATGCCGCTGTTTTCCAATCTCCTTCCCCGGCAAATCCATATCCTTCTGCCATCAACCGCTGAGCAGCAAGACCCGGCAATTGCTTCATGCCATGCAAATCTTCAAAGTTGGTTGAAAATGCCGTATAATTTCCTTCTTGCAAAAACGCTTTTAAAGCAAGTTCAATGCGGGCTTGTTCCTTAATAGCCTCTTGAACCGGGCCCGGTTTCAATCCCTCTGGTTCAATTTCGTAAAGCTCTTGATATTCGGCAAATAATGCGTCTACTTCCCCATCGGAAATTTCTTTCATTTTTTGCACGAGATCGCCGATGCCATAGTAATCAACTGTCCAGCCAAATTTGATTTGCGCTTGAATTTTATCTCCATCTGTAACTGCAACATTTCTCATATTATCGCCAAATCGAGCAACGCGAATGTTGCGGCTTTCGCTTACTGCAACAGCTGTTTTCATCCAACCGCGGATCTTCTCTTGGACATCTTCATGTTTCCAATAGCCGACCACGACTTTGCGCGGTGCTCTTAAACGGGTTACCGTAAAGCCGTATTCGCGGTCGCCGTGAGCTGATTGATGCAAGTTCATATAATCCATGTCGATTGCATCCCATGGGATATCGCGGTTAAATTGCGTATGAAGATGCAATAAAGGCCTTTGCAATGCTTTTAAACCGGAAATCCACAGCTTGCCCGGCGAGAAGGTGTGCATCCAAGTAATCAACCCTGCACATTCTTCATCCGAATTAGCCTCTAAAACCAATTTATAAACATCATCTGCCGTTGTTAAAACTGCTTTAAATACAATTTCATTCGGGAAATTTCCTTCACGATTTAATGATTCGACAACTTGTTTGGAGTTTGCTTCCACTTCTTTTAATGCCTCTTCTCCGTAAAGATGCTGGCTTCCGGTTACAAACCAGAATTTGTAAGGTTTAACAGTCAACATTGAATATTCCCCCTATTATTGGCTTCGTAATGCTTTTAATCTCTTCATGACATCATTTGTTCCTCTGCCAAAATAATCATGAAGCAGACTATATTCTTGATACAGTTTTTCATAAATGGCAACGTTTTCTGGAATTGGCTTAATGGCATGTTCTTTAATGCGAGCCATGTTTTTGGCGGCATCTAAAATTGTGTCATAGCCGCCGGCTTTACCGCCTGCTGCTACAGCGGCAAACATCGCTGCCCCGAGAGCGGGTGTATGTTTTGAATCGGCGATCCGAATCGGCAGATTTGTCACATCCGCATAAATTTGCATCAACAGTTGATTCTTTTGCGGTAATCCGCCGCAAGCATATAATTCATTCACTTCAACTCCGTTTTGTTTGAAGGCATCCACAATCTTTCTTGTGCCGAATGCCGTCGCTTCCAGCAACGCCCGGTATATTTCTTCAGGTTTTGTTTGCAGCGTCATCCCGATGATTAAACCGCTTAATTCGGTGTCGACTAGAACAGAGCGGTTGCCGTTCCACCAGTCCAATGCCAATAAACCGCTTTCACCAGGTTTATATTTGGAAGCTAACTTTTCTAGATAGCTGTGAACATTCAATCCTTCTTTCTCAGCAGCCTCTTTCACGTAAGCAGGAACCGCTTGATCGACATACCAAGCAAAAATATCGCCTACCGCAGATTGGCCTGCTTCATATCCGTAAAATCCCGGGATAATGCCGTCCTCTACAACACCGCACATTCCTTCAACCGCTTTTTCTTCCGTACCAAGCAGCATATGGCAAATCGATGTTCCCATCGCCATCACCATTTTTCCCGGCTCCACTACTCCCATTGCCGGGACAGCCGCATGGGCATCAACGTTGCCGACAGCAACAGCAATCCCTTTTGGCAAGCCTGTCAGCTTGGCCATCTCCTCCGTTAAAGCGCCTGCCTTCGTCCCGAGCGGAACCACTTCACCGCGAAGCTTCGTATCCGTTAAGTTTTCCAGGCGAGGATCCAACGCTTTGAAAAATTCTTTGCTCGGATATCCCTCTTGCTTATGCCAAATGGCCTTATAACCTGCTGTACAGCTGTTGCGGACAAGGTTGCCTGTTAATTGTGAAATGACCCAATCCGTTGCTTCGACAAATTGGTCTGCTGCTTCATAAACTTCGGGAGCTTCATCTAATATTTGCCATATCTTTGCGATCATCCATTCAGAAGAAATTTTCCCGCCATATCTTGCTAAAAATTTTTCTCCGCGTTGTTCGGCAATTTGATTGAGTTTATTTGCTTCCGGTTGTGCTGCATGATGCTTCCACAGCTTCACCCAGCTGTGAGGATTGTTTTTCCACTCATCTTTCAAGCAAAGCGGAACAAAATGTTCGTCAATCGGCAACATCGTACAAGCAGTAAAGTCTATGCCAATGCCGATGACATCATTCGGATCAACCTTTGACTCTTGCAAAACGGCTGGCACTGAGTTTTTAATGACTTCCATATAATCATTCGGATGCTGCAATGCCCATTCATGATCAAGCTTGATATTTGTTTCCGGGAGCGTTTGATCGATCACGCCATGCCGATAAGGAGTCACATGGTCCGCAATTTCCCTGCCATCCTCAAGAGAAACCAAAACAGCTCGTCCTGATAACGTTCCATAATCAATCCCAATCGTGTATTTCCCCATGATTCATCTTCCTTTCTATTTTTTTGTCTGTCCATAATAAGCGTTTGCCCCATGTTTGCGGTAATAATGTTTTTCCAACAGCACGCGATCCATAGAACCCAATTCTGGATTGATTTGAAAAGAGTGAAGCGCAAGTTTGGCCACTTCCTCCAATACAACCGCATTATGAACAGCCTCTAACGCATCTTTTCCCCAATTAAACGGCGCATGACTATGAACTAGTACACTTGGAATTTCATTTGGATCAATGCCATTGCTTTGGAACGTTTCAACAATTACATTCCCTGTCTCGAGTTCATATTCACCTTCGATTTCTTCTTTTGTCATCGGTCTTGTACATGGTATCGTTCCATTAAAATAATCGGCATGGGTAGTTCCTAATGCAGGAATTGCTTTTCCTGCTTGCGCCCAACTTGTCGCCCATGGCGAGTGAGTGTGAACAATTCCGCCAATGTCGTGAAAATGTTTGTATAAAACCAAATGAGTAGGTGTATCCGAAGAAGGTTTTAAATTTCCTTCCACTATATTTCCCTCTAAATCTACTACAACTAAATCTTCTAATTTTAACGTTTCATACGGGACGCCGCTAGGTTTTATGATAACAAGTCCATCCTCCCTACTGATACCGCTTACATTGCCCCACGTAAAAGTAACCAATCCGTATTTTGGAAGAGATAAGTTCGCTTCAAGCACCTGCTCTTTTAATTTTTCCAGCACAAGCCTTCATCACCTTTCTGAAAATGTACGTTTTTCACTTATCCTAATTCATATATTATTACAAATTGTACGTACAATCAATGAATTTTTTCCGCTTTCACAAATTTGTCTATTTCTTTATTGATAAGAAATGTTGAGACCGCTTGTTTTATCCAACTCCCATCTATACAATATTATCATATATATAAAACATGCCGATCATAACTGAAATTTTTTAACAAATTGATTGGTTTCAGACATGTTTCCAAGAGAGAAAACTGTAAACAAATTTAAAATATGCAATTGACATGTACGAACAACCATAATAATATGGAAACAGCGGTATAAATTTACTTTATGCTGCTGAACATGTTAACCGCTTTCATTTGATTGCAAGATTGCTGGACACTTTCCTTTTTAATGGAGGTATTTTTGAGGAACCACATTATCATTCAGACGGATGTTGAAAAATCGACCATTCACCGCAATCTTACGGCCATTTTGCCGAACACCTTGGAAGAGGCATTTTGAAGTCATCTGGGTGGGAGAAAATTCACCGATTCCGAACACAAACGGCATTCGCAGCGATGTGCTGGAAGCTTTGAAAAAAATTAAAGTACCCGTTCTTCGATGGCCTGGAGGATGTTTTGCCGACGAATATCATTGGAAAGACGGAATCGGGCCACGTGAAAAAAGGAAAAAAATGATTAACACGCATTGGGGCGGTGTTGTTGAAAACAATCACTTCGGCACCCATGAGTTTATGATGCTTTGCGAAATGCTCGGATGTGAACCCTATATTTGCGGAAATGTGGCAGCGGCACTGTTCAGGAGATGTCCGAATGGGTTGAATATATGACATTTGACGGTGAATCGCCAATGGCTAACTTGCGGAAAGAAAACGGGCGCGAAAAACCTTGCTAGTTGAAATATTTTGGTGTCGGCAATGAAAACTGGGGTTGAGGCGGCAACATGAGGCCTGAATATTATGCAGATCTTTATCGCCGCTACCAAACGTTCGTCCGTCAATACAGCGATCAAAAAATATACAAGATTGCTGGGGGAGCAAATGTCGATGATTACAATTGGATCGAAGTGCTGATGAAAAATGCTTCCAGATTTATGGACGGGCTTAGCCTTCACTATTATACAATTCCCGGTGATTTTTGTAGAGGCAAAGGATCCGCAACGGTCTTTGACGAAGATGAATGGTTCATCACAATGAAAAAAGCTTTCTATATGGATGAACTCATCACCCGCCACAGCCATCTCATGGATCAATACGACCCGGAAAAACGAGTGGGATTAAGCATTGACGAGTTGGGAACGTGGTTTGATCCGGAAACTGGTACGAATCCAGGATTTTTGTATCAGCAAAATACAATACGCGATGCACTGGTGGCTGCCTTTCATTTTAACGTTTTCCACCAGCATTCGGACCGCGTTCATATGGCCAATATTGCGCAAATGGTCAATGTCTTGCAAGCGATGATTTTAACAAAAGGCGAAAAAATGATCTTAACCCCAACTTATCATGTGTTTGACATGTTTAAAGTCAATCACGATGCCAAACTGCTTGCAGTTGAAAGCCATGTTGAACAATATTAGTGGAATGAAGAAACATTGCCAAAAATCAGTGTTTCCGCCACCAAAGATCAAGAAAACCGAATTCATATCAATCTTTGTCATATCGATTTGCAAGACACGATTGAATTAACGATCGATGTAAGAGGAATGTCCATCCAAGAAGCAGGACCAATAAAAGGAACAATCTTAACAGCAAACGAAAAAAATGCCCATAACACCTTTGATCACCCGGAAAATGTAAAGCCAGACAGCTTTCATGATTTTGCGTGGAATGAAAAATATTTTAAAATACCTCCAATGTCCGTAGCAGTCTTGTAAATAAATGGAAGAGAAAGCCTGTGAGAAATGATTGCCGAAGATGCATGGAAAATGTGGTCATTACCGATGACATCATAGGCGAAATGATGAAAGAGGCACACATCGATGGAACGATGATTGCCTCTGACGACACGTATCAAAAGAGAATCGGTATTTGTCAAACATGCCCTCAACTAATGGACGGAACGACATGCCATTCAAGCGGTTACTTGATCCATTTTCAAGCAAAAATTTTAAGCAACCGCTGTCCGTCGCCGACAGACCCTAAATGGTAAAGCAAAGCCATGCCTCTCTCTCGTTTGACTTTTGAAACTGCAGTCATAATGCGTAATTTTTCGGATTATGAAGCAATTAAATTTGGTTTTCGTCCCCGCCTTTGAAAATTCAAGGCGGGCTTTTCTATCAATTTTATCCAAAAATATCCTCTCTTTTGTACTTTTCTTAAATTTCAATCCATATTTCCTTGAGCAAGCGGCAATAAAAAAAAGAGAACCTTTCAGAAGGTTCTCGGCAGAACGTCACAGAAAATTTGCGGAAATTGTGAAGGGAAAATCCTACAATGGTCAGATAAATAAAAAAATTGTGCGCTGCGCAATGTTTTTTGAGAAGTAACCTTTGTACGTTGCAAAATTTTGTTATGAAAATTTTCTGCGTTCAGGATCATAACAAAACTTTGCTCATAGCCGGTCGGATTCTTTTTGTTCTGGTATTTTTTAAATGTTACTCTCCTTATATTCGGGCAAATAAAACAATCACCATCTTCACAATAGATCCAGTTTTGGTATTTTTAATGTCTTTTTTGTATTTACGTGTTTAGAAAGGGCGATTTTTTTGTGCACTTTTTTGACAAAATAAAAGGGCACCAAAAAGTCAATTATCCTGACTTTTCGGACATCCCCTTCTTAAGAAGATCAGCGGCGCTGGCTTGCTTCAATCGCTTGTTTTAAATCTTCGATGATGTCTTCAATCGCCTCCGTGCCTACTGATAAACGGACAAGTCCTGGCGTTACGCCGGCTGCAAGCTGTTCTTCGCTCGTTAATTGTTGATGTGTTGTACTGGCAGGATGAATAATTAATGATTTGGAATCGCCAATGTTGGCAAGATTGGAGAATAATTGAACAGAATCGATTAATTTTCGGCCTGCTTCAACGCCGCCTTTTATTTCAAATGTCAAAATTGCTCCTTGCCCTTTCGGCATGTATTTTTTGGCAAGTTCGTACGAAGGGTGGCTTTCCAATCCCGGATAGCTGACCAATTCCACCGCTTCATGCTCTTGTAAAAATTCCGCCACTTTCAGCGCGTTTTCGCTATGGCGCTCCATGCGCAAATGCAATGTTTCAAGACCTTGCAAAAACAGGAACGAGTTGAAAGGCGAAAGCGTTGCCCCCAAATCCCTTAAAAGTTGAATGCGCGCTTTAGTAATGTAAGCCGCTTCTCCTATATCATCCGCATAAACCAACCCATGATAGCTGGGATCTGGTTCTGTGAATCCAGGGAATTTGCCACTTGCCTTCCAGTCAAATTTTCCGCTGTCAACAATCACGCCGCCGATGGAATTTCCATGTCCGCCGATAAATTTTGTTGCGGAATGAACGACGATATCGGCTCCGAATTCAATCGGACGCAGCAAGTACGGGCTAGGAATCGTATTATCGACAATAAGCGGAATGGAATGTTGATGTGCGATGGAAGCGACCGCCTCGATATCTAGCACATCCATTTTCGGATTTCCGATGGATTCCGCATAAAGCGCTTTTGTTTTGTCCGTAATAGCTGCTTCAAAGTTTTTTGGATCTGAAGCATCGACAAATTTAACAGTAATGCCGAGTTTCGGCAATGTATGCGCAAACATATTGTACGTTCCGCCATAGAGAGTGGAGGAGGAAACGATTTCGTCTCCGCTTGATGCGATATTGATGATGGAATAAAAAATAGCTGCCTGTCCGGATGACAGCGCAAGCGCACCAATTCCGCCTTCAAGCGCCGCAATCCGCTTCTCGAAGACGTCGCTCGTTGGATTCATAATTCTTGTATAAATATTTCCTTCTTTCTTTAAACCGAACAGATCGGCTCCGTGTTGGCTGTCTTCAAAAACGTAAGATGTCGTCTGATAAATCGGCACCGCTCTTGCTAAAGTCGTCGGATCTGGAACCTGACCGGCGTGAACGGCCAAAGTTTCCGGCTGAAATTTTTTTTCGTTTGACATTCGCTATTTCCCCCTTATGTACTGAATCCTGAACAGAAACAACATCATTTATCAAAACATTCAAAACTATTTTGATAAAGATAGTATAACATATAATCTTTCTTTGAACAGTATGGATTGTTTCGATCCAATTGCTTTTTTCAGGTAATTCATTTCTCAAAAGAAAAAACTGTGATCGGTTTTGCAACGATCTACAGTTTTAGATTTTCCAAAAAATGTTTTGTACCTTTCTGCAAAAAAAAATAGACGGCATACCATGATTGCTTCTTCCAAAGGAAATGGATATAGCTAACCGTTCGGATAACAGAAAAACTGCTTTCATTATTTGAATCATTAATCCATCATACGATAAGATTGAAAAGTAAATATAGTTTTTAAAGCGGCAGAAAAGAGGAAACGATTTTTTTATCTGAAAGATCCGTTATCCTGTTTCAGAATACCTTCGCTTGATCCACGAATAAACAGATAGTCCGTCTTTTTGTTATTTTATTTGATCTTTTTGCAAGAATTGTTGAACAAAATCATCATCATTTAAGTGAGGATATGCTTGATAAATGCGGTCTATTTCTTCCAGCTGGCCTTCCGATAATGTCTCGTTTTCGTTTAAGCAAATATTGTATTTTAATAATCCTTGCCTCTTTAGCACTTCATGAATGCCTGAAATACAACCGGAAAAATTGTTTTTCGCATCGAAAATCGCCGCATTGGCATCAGTGATTTCATTTGCTAGTTTGAAATATGCTGCAGGAATGCAATCATTCATGCGCACTTTTTTTATTTCCTCAAAAATTTCCACTGCTTTTGAGGTCCAGAATGCCCAATGGCCCAATAGACCGCCGACAATTCTTTTTTCAATGATATCACCATTGACCTTAAACCGATATGTTGAAAGCAAATCCATTAGCAGATGATCGTCATTTCCCGTATACAAAGCGATTTCATTTCTTCTCCTTGATTCGCATACAGCTCGCACAACATCAAGTGTTTGATAACGATTAAATGGAGCAATTTTTATGGCATATAACGATTCAATTTCTGCTGCTACCCGCCAAAATTGAAAGCTTAATGACCTTCCCCCGACAGCAGGCTGCAAATAAAATCCGAAAATCGGAATGACTGTTGCTATTTCTTGTAAATGGTGAACAAGCTGCTTCTCGCTGTAATGATTGAGGCCTCCCAAGCTCACTAATCCAAGATGGTAGCCCAAATCCCTTGCCAATGCTGCTTCTTCCTTGGCTTGTGCCGTTTCACCGCATATACCAGCTATTTTCAAAAAAGGGCGCTTTATATCGGCTTCCGAGATGGTTTCCGCTGCAAAGGACAGAACCTTTTCATATAAATGATATTCAGGATCTCTTATTTCAAATTGTGTCGTATGAACCCCGACGGCAATGCCTCCCGCTCCTGCTTCTATATAATAGTTTGTCAGCAATTTTTGATATGTTTCATCTAGATCTTTTGTTTCCGTCAATGCGAGAGGGTGTGCAGGAATGACGGTCCCTTCTTGCAGATGCCGGAATAATTCTGAGGATAATGGAAAGGACATTAAAACGCACCTTCCCTTTGCTGGAAATGTGTAGGCTTGGCGATGGTTATTCCGTTTCCTTTCACCCAGTCGCTGATCCAATCAATCATTTGATATAAAGTCACCGATGGATAACCAAATAAGCGAAAACATTTGCCAGCATTATTTAATAATGCTGTATCTTCTTCTTCATGGACAAATATCGGCTGTTTCTTCAGCCGATCCCCAAATGCTTCCGCCACTCTGCGGACAGACAGGAGTTCAGGCCCCGTTACATTTAAAATATTGGCGGGACTCGCGCAATGCAGTAAAGATCGAAGTGCATATTCATTTGCATCCCCTTGCCAAATCACATTGACATTCCCCATCTTTAAATCGATCGGTTTTTCCTGATAGACCGATTTTGCGATGTCTAACAACACCCCATAACGCATATCAATCGCATAGTTTAAACGGAAAATTAAAACCGGTGTCCCGTTTTTGATGGAATAATGTTGAAAAATTCTTTCCCTGCCTAAGCAAGTTTGGGCATATTCTCCGATGGGAGCAGCCGGATCCGTTTCGATCGACCCCCCAAGCTTGACAGGAGTAAGCGGATATATATTGCCAGTTGAAAAAACAACAAAACGGGAATTAGGAAATTTTTGAACAACCGTTCCAGGCAAATAGCTATTCATTACCCACGTATAGTGTGCATGACCGACTGTACCGAATTTCATGCCAACCATATAAATTATATTTTTTACATTCGGAAGTTTGTCTAAATTGCCTTCGTCCAACAAATCGGCAGCAATGGTGTCAATGCCTTGCGCTTCCAGTTCATCGCGCAGCTCATTGGCAGAAAAACGGGATACGGCAATCACCCTTTTATTCAACTGAGCCGCAGCAACTGCATTTTTGGCCAATTTCGCCAAACTTGGCCCCATTTTTCCGCCTGCTCCTAATATCATGATATCCCCATCAATTTTTTTCATATCTTCCACTAATCTGTCAGATGGAGTTGTCATCATTTTTTCCAATTGTTTTAATGTTTTCAAGATCCACACCCCTTCATTTTCACCAAAATGGGCATTTTCTTCCACATGATTTTCCATTTAATCCAGAATTATCAATTTTTTTTAGCTGATACAAACCCTTTCACACGTTTATCTTCCATAACGGTAGAAGGAGGAAATGTTTCCTTCGGCTGTTGATTTCTATTCCTCAGGATACTTGATAACTTTTGTTAATACAGGGCTTTGTTTATTGATCAGCTCTTTATAAGCCTTTTCCACTTCGTCAAGCTCGACAATTTCTTGTAAATATGGCGAAACATTAATGCGTTTCTCAGAAACAATCCGTATAAATTCTTCCAAATTTCTTCCTTCTGTCCAACGAACAAAACCATAAGGATAATCGACGGCATTTTTCTCAAAAATCGGATCATACCTCCCGGGGCCGCCCGCCCGTGAAATCAAAATTTTCGCCTCTTTAGCAAACATGTCCGCCCGCGGGAAATTCGTTTCAAGATCGCCTACAATTACAACTTTTCCTTGGTCGCGAATCCAGCCCAAACTTTTATGGGTTAAATCTGATTTTTTTCCGCTCGCGCATAAAAACACAGCATCAACACCATAATGATTCGTGCATGTTTGAATGGTTTGTTCAACGTCTTGCAAAGTTAATAATGACGGTATGCCTGTAAGATTTTCAAAGCTGTTCGCCCTTGCTTCCGATACATCATGAACTATTACACGATAAAGGGAGGCATGAGCAATTTGAGCAATTAATTGTCCAAGAATTCCCAGCCCGACAACGACCGCCCATTCGCCAAATTGCAGCTGTCCTATGCGCAATGCATGAATAGAAATTGCCCCTAAACCGCCCAGAGCAGCCGCTTTTGGTTCTACGTGGCTTGGGACTTTGCAGCATAATGTTTTCGGAACAAGCAAATATTGGGCGTGTTTGACATAAGGGGATCCATAGCAAGCAACCAAATCCCCCTTCGAAATCGTTTTGACACCATCCCCCACTTCAACAGCTACTCCCACTGCACTATACCCCAATGAAATGGTTCGCCCTTCACTGGCTTCAATTAAAGAAATTTCAGTGCCGGGGCTGATGACGGAATATTTGGTTTTAATGAGAATATATTGGTCTTTTATTTTTGGAATTTCACTTTCTTCTAAATAAACCGCTTTATCTTTTGCAACAACCGTTTTCAATTTATTGAGCTCCTTTCTTTTCTATGTTGTCCTTTGTAAGAAGTGTGCGGATCCTCTGGACAAACAATTTTTCAGTCAGCAATCCCGACAAATACAGGCGCATTTCATGTTGAATCTCACTTAATTCTTGAAACGTAACACCAATATCGGAAAATAACCGGTAAGTCGGGATAATTTCTCTAAATAAATGAAATCTTGACGGTTTATAAATCTTTTCATCTCCCGTTTTTTCAGCTTCCTTTTTCACACTGGGAATACTTAATGTATGCTTACGAATCATCCCTTGTACAGAATCGGAACTGATAAAATCAACAAACTTTTTCGCAGCATGAATTTTCGTTGAATGCTTATTAATAGCAAAACCTATAATTAACAATAACGTCATGGCGCTTGAGAGATACGGCAAAGGCGCAATATCATAATCAAGATTCTGTTCTTTAAATACATTTAAACTAAAATAAGAGGAAACAATCATAGACACTTTTTCTTGAATAAATAGTTTTTCTGCATCTTGGTCGCTATCCGATAAAAAAGTTTGCAAAATTCCTTGTTTATCAAACATTTCTCTAATCGTATGAATGCTTTCCAATAGGCGCTCTTCATCAAATGAAACAAAACCATTGATGTTCCGCTGAAAATAAATATGATTTTGCAAAAGAAACAATGGCCAGCGATTTAAAGAAAGCGGGTGCAAATATATGCCGCAATGGCGGTCAGCCCCTGCTTCCGTCGATAATTGCAGCGCTACTTTTAAAGCATCTTCCCACCTCCAGCTGCTGTCAGGCAAAGGTAGATTGTTCTTTTCAAAGTGCTTCGGATTATAACAAAGGATAATCGGCGAAAAAACAAACGGTCTGACAAAGACGTGGTTTCCATCATTCGTCCGAAAAGGCTTTTCCAAAAATGGATAGATTGAGCCATCGCTGTCAATATGGGCAAAAATGTCCCCAGGTGCTGAAAATGTGCAAAAATCATTATAGTTAATCGAAACGACATCAATCATATCACTGTTAAAAAAATCAAGAACCGTTCTTTGATATTGATCATATGGCAAGGCAATCGTCTGTACTTTAATATTGGGATTTTCACGTTCAAAATGTTGCACGATTTCTAAAAACTTCGTCTCTTTTAAAAGAGACGGATAATATCCTACCCGCAAAATCATTTGATCATACGGTTTATTGGACACCACCAAATTTCCAATGCGCGATTTTTTTACGATTAATCCCTCTGACACAAGAGTTTCTAAACCTTTTCTGACAGAATTTTTACTAAGGTCAAATTTTTCGGCTAAGCTTTGTTCAGACGGGAGATAGTCTCCCACGAAAATCTCTTCATTCAAGATTTGATTTCTTAACGTTGAAACCATATGGTCTAATTTAGCTTGAAATTCTTCCCTGCTCTTTTTTTCTGACATAATCCGATTTCCTTTCTGCAATGGATGTTCCGGCTGCATATTTTCAGGATATCCGGCAGTTATTTTAGACCGCTTAAAGCAATACCTCTGACAAAATATTTTTGGAAGAACAAAAAGACTAAGAAAGTCGGAATGAAGGAAATGACAGAACCTGCCATTTCAACACCAAAATTTCCTTCTTTCGTTAACATGGAAGCCAAACCGACTGTCAACGGATACATTTCTTCACTTGTTGTAAAAATTAACGGCGTTAATAAGTCATTCCAGTTGCTGATAAAGGCAAATGTTCCGACGGTTGCTATGACCGGTTTTGATAACGGAAGCAAAATTCGAAAAAAGACGGTAAAATCATTTGCTCCGTCCATATAAGCTGCTTCCTCTAGATCTTTGGGCAAAGTCGTCATAAATTGCTTTACAAAGAACACTCCCATAATCCCCCAAATTTCTGGCACGATGAATGGCAAGTATGTATTGATCCAGCCAAATTCTTTAAACATAATGTATCTTGGAATAATTAACAATTGACTCGGCACCATGACAACAGCCATCATGATCCAGAAAATGACTTCCCGGCCGAAAAAATTCTTTTTAGCAAAAATATAGCCAAGAACCGCTGCGAAAAACATTTGCGTAAAAACAGGAATGATCGTAATGATAAAAGAATTCATGATCCATCTGACAAAATTTCCATTCGTCAAAATGTATTGGAAGTTGGCAAACGTCAGTTCCTCTGTCAAAATCCACGCATAAGGGTTGCCAATGGCCGTCCGCATTTCTACCATGGATCCGATGAGCATAATGATAAACGGGCTTAAAAACAAGAAAGCAAAAATGATGAAAAATATATACACCCAACTTTTGTTTGATTTCAAACGATTCCCCTCCTCCAAAGAATAGGTGTATCACGCTGCCCTTGATTCCTGCAAGCCTTCATTGGTTGCTGCTGAAATTATGCCGTGTTTATTTGCACGATCGTGATTGGCAGGGGATTCTGAGCCTTTTTATCAATTACTTATAGGTCACTTCATCACCCAAATATTTTTTTTGAACAATGGAGATGACAAATATCATAAAGAACAGTATATATGCAAGCACGCTGGCATAGCCGAGCCGAAGCGCCGTAAATCCTTCTTGATACAAGTAATAAACAATAGTGGTTGTTGAAAAATCCGGTCCTCCAGAAGTTAATAAGAAGGCGGAGTCAAAAATTTGAAAAGACCCAATCGTTGTAATAATGGCAACATAAAAATGAATGGGCAATAATAAAGGAAATGTTATTTTCCAAAAGATTTTCCAGCCGTTCGCCCCATCCATCCTAGCAGCTTCGTAATATTCAGAAGGAACGGACTGTAAACCCGCATAATAGTAAATCATTGTACTGCCGCAGACTTTAAAAATGCTTAAACCAGCCAGCACCATTAATGCTTGTCTTGAATCGGAAAGAAACAGCTGCGGCTCAATGCCAAATAATCCTAAGAATGAGTTGACAAATCCATCATCCGTTCCTTTAAAAATCCACGCCCAAATTCCAGAAATCACTACAAATGATGTGACAACAGGCAAAAAATACACACCCTTAAAAAATCCGCTGCCTCTTTTTCTCGTGTCGATTAAAAGGGCAAGAATTAAACCGAGAGCCATGGTCGGCAATATATAGTAAACAGAGAACACCACCGTATTCCATATTGATTTCCATGCCAATTTATCCGAAAAAAACTGCATCCAGTTTTTCAAACCGATAAATTTCGGCTCGCCAATGACCGGCCAGTTCGTAAATGTTAAATAAAAACTAAAGGCGATTGGGTATACCTGAAAAATGATAAAATGGATCAGAACAGGGAATAAAAAAATATAAACAATTCCATAACGGCTCCAATGTTTTCGCCAATGAAATCGTTTTGCCGGTGAAACAGCTTGTGTTTGCGGCATGATATCTCCTTCCTTTTTTACCGGATTTCCCAATGATGAAAAAGGGGAGTGAAAAATCCCCTTATTGCGTTTAAAGCCCTGCTTTTTCGATTTCTTCTTTCACTGCTTTAGCCATATCATCTGCTGCTTGCTGCGGAGTTTTCTTTCCTTCTAACATTGCTTGTATTTCAGCTTGAATTTTTGGGATAACCGTGCGGGCAACAGGATGAACAACGCCTGGTTTTGCATACTGGGCATATTCTGTCAATTGCTTCATTAGTGGATCGTTGTCATAAATGGAAGCCGCGGACTTTCTTGCTGGTATATATTTTGTTAATTGATTAAATGCTTTTTGATGTTCGGTGCTTGTCATTACTTTAATAAATTGTGCTGCCGCTTCTTTATTGTCGCTGTTAGCTGCAACAACAAACATTCCGGTTGTTCCAAACGTGGCCATTTCCTGATCTTTCAATGGCGGGCCGATGACAAAATCTTCAAAGCCGCGTTCTTTTAAAGTACTGATTGTTAAACTAGTACCCCAGGCAGCTAACAATTTATTCTCAACAAACAGTGTAAAATGATCCAGCGAGTTAACCGAGTCTTTCGGAATATAGCCATTTTTATACCAATCATGGATTAATTCCAGTGCTTTCACACCTTCCGGCTGGTTAATGACAACTTTACCGTTTTGATCGATAACGTCACCGCCAGCTTGCCAAATTAGCGGATAAAGCGTGGCGTTTGGAGTATTTCCTCCTTCAAAGCTTCTTGCATAATATCCTTTATCTGCTGCCTTTTTTGCTAATTCATTAAATTCCTCCCAAGTCGCAGGCAAATGTTTCGGATCGCCGCCGATTTCTTTTAATAATTTTGTATTATAAAAATAGGTTTGCACCTCGCGCAAAATCGGCAATCCGTAAATTTCATCCTTATACGTAACCGATTCTAATGCTGATGGTGTAAAATCTTCCTTATCCCAATCATCACCCAATAAATCGGTAATAGGCGTCAATACACCTTCCTCTGCAAATTGCGCCATCATGTCTGGAATAATATAAAAAACGTCCGGTCCTTCATTTGCAGCTAACGCTGTTAAAATTCTTTGTTCACGATTGGCCCAAGGAATTTCTTCAAATTTGACTTTCACATCAGGATATTTTTCATGAAACGTTTTTACCATATTGTTGAAAACTTCTGTTTGTTTGTCTTTCAATTCGCTGCCTACAAACGGATGAATCCAAACAGTTAATTCCCCTTTCATTTTTTTATCATTGCCTGCAGCACCGGAAGATTGGTTAGTGCCGGAACAAGCCGTTAGCATTGAAAGAAACACGAAACACCCCAAAAAAACCACCCAAAACCTCTTCTTTTTCATTCTACTTCTCCCCCCATCCCTCAAAACTAGTTCATATCTGGTTCACAAATTAAATATAGAGCAACCACCGATCACTTGTCAATTATTATTCTGAATTTTTTTATTTTTTTAAATTTATTCAAGTTCATCCCTATGATTTTGCCCTGTAACAATCTTTTTCGTAATCTTCAAATAGGTCTTTCTACCAAAAAAAATGGAAGTGAATCAGATTTTTTTCTTATTTTTATAAATTTTCAGAAAATTATATTTTATTTCTAACCGCTTTATTGTATGATTTTTTATGAACCAGATGTAAACTAGAATTTCCACAAGGAGGGATTGGAAAACAACGGTTGCTAAAAACGGCATCGTTTATATTGCCGCTGGCGCTAATTGGTATCATTGTGATCCTATCAATGATTCGGTGAAAAATTTTGGGAAGCCGATCAGTTCTGAAACAACACTATGGCATTTCCCTTACCAATGGGATCAATTCAGCCACTATTGGCGGGAAGCTTTTTTACATTATGATCAAGGTGAGGGAACGTTTTACGGCACCAGTTTAGGGCGACTGTTTTGTTTTGAACCGGACAGTTGGGAAGCGCAAGTGTTGAAAACAAATGCATCGCTGTTTGCAAAAGATTGGCTTGGCAATATTGCACAGAATTATTTTCCTATATTCGTTTAATTTTTCCTTGGAAAGGAGGAGGCTGGATTGCCAGGTTTGAAAAAATCTTATCTATTTATGAACGTAATCCTCATCATTTTCCTGCTTTCGTTTGTGCCCGAACGGATTGCAGCCAGCAGCGATCCGTTCCCTGAATATGCAAATGCGGTTGAATTAACAAAACCGCTAAATAGCGCTGCGACCATATATGATGGCGCTGTAGGAAAAGAGCATAATCATGACGTGCTGTATACGACCTCCAAAGGTGTTCCGGCAATGTTTTATGTGATTGATTTAGACGAAAATAAATTGCTTCACTCTTTCCCTCTTGAAGGAGCTGCCGATTCTTGGCAGCATGAAGTGGCGCCAAACGGAACGGTATATATTGCTGCCGGAAAAAATCTATGGAGGTATTCGCCGGAAACAAAAGATGTAAAAGCGTTGGCTTCCATTCCTGAATCTTCATTATGGGCTTTGGCAGTAGATGAAGAAAGCAACGCTTATGTCGGAACTTACCCGAACGGAAAAGTATTTCAATATCATTCAAAAACAGGCGAATTGCGTGACTACGGAAAAATGATTGGAGTAAAAAATCAGGAATACGTCAGATCCATGGATTATCATCAAGGTTATATATATGCGGGAACCGCCGATAAAAAAATTATCAAACTAAATGTTGAAACCGGGGAAAAGGAAGATATTTCACAACCATTGAATGAAACAGGATTTGTCTATGACCTTGATATCGTCGATGAGCGATATTTATTTGCTAGATATTCCGCCTCCAAAACGATGTATATATACGATTTGCAGGAGCAAAAATGGCTCGACGTCAAAATGGAAAACGTGAATGGACTTCATGTCGCGGATTCATTGAACAATAAAGTATTTTTTATTGCTGATGAAAAACTAAAATATATCGATTTATCGACGCTGCAAATCGGAGAAACATCCATTCCATACAAAAGCAGCTTGCGCGGAGCGGATTGGGTAGAGATCGAAAATGATTCAAGACTTCCCGGAAAAAGCCTTGTTACGATCTCCATTGATGGAAAAGTGAATTTTTCCAATATTGAAACCGAAACATTCGTTCAATATCCATCCGTTATTCCGCCGTCGGCCAATGTAATAAACAAAATATATGCCTATTCAGAGGATAAGATTTATATTAGCGGGATGACTGGTACAACAGGTGCGGTTTACAATCCTCAAACAAACAGCTGCCAATCTTTTGTTCTTGGACAAGCCGATTCTATCCATCATTGGAACAATCATATCTATTTCGGCGTATACCCTGACGGAAGTGTTCAATCTCTTGATCCAAATGTTGAACCGAGCGGAGCAGTTTCAAAATTGTTTGCCATAGGGAATGAACAAGACCGGCTGCATACCATAACAGATGGCGGCGGTAAATTATTCATCGGAAGTATTGCCACATACGGAAAATTAGGAGGAGCTCTTACAGTTTTTGACGGGCAATCACATAAAGTCTACCGGAATATTGTAGAAAATCAAAGTATTATCGGATTAGCCTATAAGGACGGAAAAGTATATGGATCGACAACGATTTACGGCGGTTTAGGAAGTGAACCTACTGCTGAAGAAGCTAAAATTTTTGTTTGGGATCCTGTTCTTGAGAAAAAGATGAAAGAAACGGCTTTAACAATCGATGGGCTTGAGAAGCCGGAGCATATCGGCGATTTAGTTGTCGGCCCAAAGGATGGGTATATATGGGGAGCTTCTAAAGGAGTCGTTTTTGCCTTGCATCCTGATACATTAGAAGTTATAAAAAGTGTTGAAGTGGTAAAAAACCCGTTAATTGGTGCTTGGAATTCCATTCATCTTGAGTGGTCCAATTCAGGGTTGCTTTACGCCAATATCGGCAATCAATTATATGTCATCGACCCGGAAACGCTCAAGTATCAATTTATTGTCAATACCGTCTCCTTCACCCTTGGGAAGGATGGCAACATTTATTTTTCCAAATACAATAATCGAACCGTTTTAGCCAAAATTTCTGTATTTGAAAAAGAAAAATTTGAATGGGGGAAAATCCCCGTAACGAACGCCAGTTTCGAAAATGGCCATATAGGTTGGACTTCCATGTTTCAAACCGGTGTAGGCTACACATATTCCGTCACGAACGAAAAAGCCCATTCCGGACAATCCAGCTTAAAAATCGACGATGCATCCAGAAATCAATCAGTGGCCATATATAGCAACCCGATTCCTGTTCAGCCGAACGGTATTTATAAAAGCAGCGTGCAAATGTTTATTGAATCAGGTACGCCATCATTGCTTGTCCGCATCTATGATAAAGATGGCAACCAACTGGCAGAAGAAGCGATCCAAGTGAAAAACGCAAGTGAACAAAAATGGCAGTATGTTGAACAAAAAATAACAGCACCTGAATATGCGGCATTTGCCCGTTTGTTTGCTTTAAGCACCTCTTATGCTTTAACTTCAACGTATTTTGATGATTTTTCCTTTTTTGCATTAAAAGAAAAACCGGAAACCATTCAAAAAATTTATTTAACAATAGCTCCTACCGAATTAACTAGAGGTATGCCTGCCGCTTATTCAGTAAAAGCGATAACAAATCGTGGAAAAGAATTTCCTGTTAACGCCGTTTTATCGATATCAGATGAAGAAGTGGCAAAGCTTGAAGGAAACCGCTTGATTGCACTAAATCCAGGTTCTGTTGAAGTCCGGGCAATCGTTGTCGAAAACGGCCGGCAGCTGATTTCAGAACCCGTCGAAGTCAAAGTTGTCGTAACTTTTGCTTCTTTGAAAGAATATTTGTCTAAATTAAAAAATACCAATCAAATACCGCATCCTGTTTACATGCGGCTGTTCAACCATTTAAAACAAGCTGAACAACATAAACTAAACGGGAGAACGGATCAAGCGAAACATCATTTGTATAAAACAATCGAATGGCTTGAAAAAGAAAATAGAAAAATCGATCATTCCATCAAAAATGACTTATCGATCGATATCCAATTTTTGATTCACCATTTGGACAAATAGGCAGAATAGAAAAAACAGTGGCAAAACGGCCTTCTTATCCGCTGGACAAATTTTGCCTGCCCCGGATAGGAGGGCAATGCTTTTTTTTACTTTAATTCGAAAGCAAAATACGTTTTATATGCTCCGGGACAACTATTGCCCTCGGCGGAGTTTCCTCAACCGATACCCATGCTCTTACTTCATATCCTTCAGCTGCAATGGTTTCCTGTTTGTAAAATTTGTGGCTGATTTTCACCACTTTTTGTTTCACTTCCAAAATTTCCGATCGGACAATGACTTGCTCATCATATGTAAGCGGAGCTTTGAATTGGCAAAAAGCTTCCAACAATGGGAGAGCAATATGTTCTTCTTTTTGCAGTTTCGCCATCGAAAGACCTGCAACACTAAAAAGTTCATGCGCTGCTTGATCCATCCAACGGTAAAAATTCGGATAAAAGACAATCCCTGCTGCATCGGTATCACCCCATGCAACCTTGAACGAATATTCATTTTTCAACTTTGCCTTCACCTCGATAAGTAAATAACTGCCGCGTTATTCCGCAAAAAATTCTTGTCTGCCAAAAGCAGGCCGTCATTTTCATTTATGATCAGATGTTTCCTCCAAATAGCGCTTTACCAACTGGTAGCAATCATCAATATGTTTATTTCCCAAATATTTCATTGCGGCATAGCTGATGCCGGCTGATACACCAAGCCCAACAAGCGGAATCCACTTGCTCGTCTGCTTTGCAGCAAAGCGGGAAGCTGCTTTTTTGACGATGTTCAACACAATTTTTTTGCCGATTGCTTTGCCGACCAGTTCATTTCCAAGAGAAGTGGCAAGAATCATGACAAGTTCCTTCGATTTTGAATCCAATTGGTCGACCTGTTCTTTCGATAAACCGAATTTGCGATTAATGTCATTCAGCAAGTCTTTCACTAGTGCGGCATCGACCGTCACATCAATGCCGGGTATCGGCACGGCAGCGGCAACCGCTGAATAAGATGAGCGTCTTTTCACCATTTTCCGGCATTCATCTCGTATTTGATTCAATTCTTCGATCGTTTTTGGCAACATATGGATTCCTCCAAAAAATTTTCTTTCATCTCAAGCATCATGTAACTTACGTCTTCAGGCATAATGACGGAAAATATCCAAGAAAGTTCTTGTCTTGAGGTAAACATGATTCTTTTCCTATATAACATACCCTATCATAACCAACAGCAAACGAGCAAACGAACAAATGAATCTTTTCTTTTTGCGAATTGCGTCTTAGACCGTTCTTATCGATTCCAGTCTTTTTATTAATATTTTAAAAACAGACCTTCAAAAACTGTCCCGTTTCCAAGCTCGCTTTTTACTTCAATCAAGCCGTTATGCAATTCAATAATAGATTTGGCCAGCGCCAAACCAATGCCGACTGAATCAGTTTTTTTTCGATGTTTTTGCTTTATAAAACCTTCTAAAAATATGGGGCAAATCTTCTTCGCTTATTCCTTCGCCCGTATCTTCAATCCTAACAGTTGAATAAACCGGGTTTTGGTTGACTTCAATCTTGATGATTCCTCCTGCTGGAGTATGTTCAATTCCGTTTTTGAAAATATTGATCAATGCTTTGAATCGTTATGATCCTCTTAGCCATTTCAGCAATATGAATATCATGGGTAATTAAGATTAATGTTTGCCGGTACTTTCTCGCCGTCAGCTTTAATAACTCCACTACTTCCTTAGAGTTTTTGCTGTCGAGGTTCCCTGTCGGCTCATCCGCCAATATAATTGACGGTTTATGACACTGAGCCCGTCCGATCGCAACCCGCTGCTGTTGTCCTCCTGATAGCTGCGAAGGCAAATGTTCTCTACGATCGGAAAGCCCCAAAATGCCGATAATCTCGTTTAAATACGTTTGATCAATTTCTTCATGATCTAAAAGTGCTGGCAAAACGATATTTCCTTCAACTGTTAAAACAGGAATGAGATTGAAAAATTGAAAAATAAATCCGATTTTTTCTGCGCCGGAATATGGCCAGTTTTTCTTCGTTGTATTCGAAAATGCTTTCTCCATCGATGATCACTTCTCCGCTTCTCGGTTCATCCAGCCCGCCGATCAAATGAAGAAGCGTGGTTTTTCCAGAACCTGATGCACCGACGATGGAGACGAATTCCCCTTTTTGAACAGAAAAATGAATCTTTTTCAATGCTTCTACCTTGTTCTCTCCGGTGCCGTAAACTTTCCAAAAATTTTTCACATGCAAAATTTCTGTCATCGTCACTGTTCCTCCTGTTTCACCTCTTCTTTGTCTTCATTGTATTTCTTTGCTCGCCAAGACTCCATGACGAGACGCTTACAAAAAAAGAAGCTGCCTTACAAATTTGTAAGATAGCTTCAGCCGCTCTTCGAAACGCCCATTTGTCAAATTGTACCTATTTTTCATTTCACAAAAAAATCTTCATTTTTTAAAAAAATGACATAAAATTCCTCTGTTGAAAATATAAAGGTACAAAGGGGGTGAATGGATTATGGGCAGAATATATTTTGTTTTTTACGCCTTTCTGTTTTTCATCATCACGTTCCTTGCTCTGATCGTTGTCCTCGTCGGCTAGCAAACTTGTTTTTCCACAGCTTTTCACCCGGTCGTCCTCTGCGCCGGGTGTTTTTTTATGTTCACGGTTATATATTTATACGCAAACAAGGGAAAAAATGACTGCTTACAAAAAAATTGTTGGCAACAAATTGAACAGTCATTTACATAGAGGCAAAAAGAAAAGGGATTGTCCGAAAAATGGTTTTTCAACCCAATCATGAAACAAAGTAAGACCAAAGAATGCTGTTAAATCAACATTCTTTGGTCTTTCATGTGACACTAAAATGGGCTTTTCAAACAGCCCCGAGGAGAAAGCTTTATTTAAATGTTTTTCCAATTGCATCTGCTGCAAGTATTGCCGCATATACGTCATCAGGAGTAACCGGAAACGGCATATTGTGAATCGTTTCTCCCTCTTGGCAAGAAGCTTCAGCAACTTTTTGTATTTTAGATTCTATTTCCTCGGTGATTCCCATGTCTTCAAGTGTAATAGGCAATTCCAGCTCTGCACAGAGTGCTGCATATTTCTGAATTTCATCTAGGCTGCGATTTTCTAACACGAGTTGAGCAATAGTGCCGAAAGCTACTTTTTCACCATGGTAAAGATGATGCGGATCATCAATGACCGTAAATCCATTGTGAATCGCATGGGCTGCTGCGAGTCCGCCGCTTTCAAAACCGACGCCGCTCAAATATGTGTTGGCTTCAATAATATTTTCCACCGCTTTGGTGACAAGGTTTTGTTTTACAGCAAGGAAAGCTTTGACGCCATCTTCAAATAAAGTTTTTTGACAAAGCTCGGCAAGAGATATAGCAGCTTTTGTAATGGTGCCTCCTGCCATCGGAATGGCATTTGCTTCATAACAAGCTCTTGCTTCTACGTATGTTGCAAGGGCATCGCCGATACCAGCTGCCAGCAGTCTTGCCGGTGCATTCGCAACGATTTGGGTGTCTACTAAAACAATATCGGGGTTTTTCGGCAAAATCAAATATTCATCAAATACTCCTTCTTCTGTGTAAAGAACAGATAAAGCGCTGCAAGGAGCATCTGTCGAAGCAATGGTTGGAACGATCACGACAGGAAGTTTGCAATAGTAAGCAACCGCTTTGGCAGTATCAAGTGTTTTTCCGCCGCCGATTCCGACAATCACTTGAATATCATTTTCTTGAGCAATCGTTTGAAGACGATTGACTTCTTGCTTCGAACATTCACCTCGAAATTGTTCAAAAGTTAATGCGCCTTCTTGGCTGGAAAAACTTTGTTCAATGGTTTCACGGGTTAAACCTAATACAAATTCATCAGCGATGATTAAAAATGAATCCCCCAAACTGCTGATGTGCCGGCTGAGATTTTGAAGTTCTCCTTTCCCTTGTATGTATTTTGCTGGTGAATTTATGATTCTTGCCATTCACTACCCCTCCAAAACGTTATTAGGAAACTTTCCTTCCTATTTTGGATTATATCATCAAATCTTGCTTTTCTCATTTTAAAATTTGAACATTCACATAATATTCAAAAACTTTTGGTATTTTTTCGAAAATGAGCTCTCATTCATGAAACATGATGTTGTTACGGAAAGGATCATCCACTGAAACATCATTTGGGGCAAACACGCTTCAGTTGAGCCGTTTAGCTTTATAAGACGAAGCTATGCCACCATTTATCTGTTTCCATCTTCGAACTCCGTCACATCTTTTTTCTTAATGTGTGTGTTTTTTTTAAAATTGATTGCATACTTCACATATCCTTGGCCGTCTTTTAAACCTGTCGGATTTCCATCAAAGTCTCTTATTGCATTGATAGTGACATTGCGATAATGGTAGTTTTGTTCGTTCAGCAACGCATGCATTTCTTTTGCTTTTGTGTAAACTCCTTCCAATGTTTCGTTGTTCGCATCGATCTGGACGAAAATGTCAATTGGTTTTTTTAACTGAAGTTCTTTGCTCCAAGAAGCTTCAGGCGGAAGTTCCCCTTTTTGGATTTCTAACGATATATCCACATTTTTGATCGTATGAATTTTCTGTTTCAACAGCTGCAATATTTCTTGTTCCGCTTCCTGGCTGATTTTTTCCATGAGGGGTTCATCCAATGTTTCATAATAGATTTCATCATATTTCACCTTTGGCTTAATAAACCCTTGTACGTGCACTTCATAAGGATTGGCCCTATTGGAACCAATTTCCGTAACATCAAAATCATACCCGGATATTTTAAAGTTATAAAACGATCGATCAATCCGGAATTCTCGATCCGGATAGTTGGCTTGCAAATATCTGTTCAATGCTTTTTCCGCTAAATAATGGCTGACAGGATTGCCGTTAAATGCATTGTATAATAGCAAGATTCCTACTGTAAGAAAAACGATGAGCGCCACAAACACAATTTTGAATGTTTTCATTCTACAACTCCTCCTTTGTTTTAGACACGAGCCACGCAATAATGCATCCAAAAATGCAGGCAGATAATGAAAAGGCCGCCTAAGAGGACGACAGGAATAGCCGACAACCAAGTTCCCTTTTGTTCGGTCAGATGGTTTCCAATTGCCCAAACAAACAGCGATATAAAGGAAATGGCAAACACAATCCAAAAATTTTTGTAAAACCAAAATGTTATATTACTTCTTGGAACGGTCATATTTCTTCAATCGATTTTTTGCGATAGCAAAGTGCCGCGTTTTTTGACAGAGGAATGTCGAGAAAACAGTGCATTGTTTTCAAAGCTTCAAAAAATGCATCCTTCGTTAAATCTTCAGCTAATTCCTTTTGAAGTATTGCTGCAGGAAAATAAAAAGTAAATTTGTGAAAAAATTGTTTATGCCAATCTCCATCTCCACTATTTTCCTTACCAAAAACAACAGCGCTGCTTTTTTATTAGTATCATACAAATGAGATTTGCGGCAGGCAACAATTAATTTTTCTGTAAAGCATTCTGATTTGTTAATGGGATTTGGAACTATATGCTGATTGATTTTGCCTTTCATGAAGAAAATTGGGGAATGTTAAGCGAATTGCGTCATGGTTTTTGCGTGGTTTCATCGAATTATGCGGACTTTTTTTCTGTGGTGGGATTGGCTGTCAATAAGAGTAATTCAAATTGCTTTTCGCATTCCCATTGAATAGGATATTTTTAACGCCTGAGATGAGCGGCATCTCCAAAGGTTTGTTTGTACAGAAACGAAGCAGGGAGTGGCTTCCTCCCTGCCAAAGGAACAACTTTAAACTTCATAAACAGAAGTCTCTTTCTCTTCTGTCGACTTCATTTTAATACTCAGCCAATCGGTGCGGTAATATCGAATCATGACACCTGTCCCTAGCACCATGGTAAACGTGTATAATGAAAGCCATGCACCGATGCTGTTGAAAGAAAACGTAAAAATGAGCAAATAGGCAAGCGGAATAAAGAAAAACCATCCTAAAAGCACGGAAATTTTCAAAAGAAAGGTTGTATCGCCGATTCCTCTCAAGCCGCCCGCATAGAAATTAAACATGGCATCAAACAACTGCAAAAATGCAGATATTTTAATTAAAGTCACCGCCAATTGGATGACCTCCGCCTCATCGGTGTACATGCTAATAATCGGCTCGGCAAAAATAAACTCGACGATTCCAAGCAGGAAAATAAAAATGCTGCCAATCACCGCCGTTTCCGTCCCCATTTGTCTCGCAACGAGAGGTTTGCTTCTGCCAATATATTGACCGACAAGGATGGTGGCTGTTGAACCAAAAGCAAAGGCTGGCATGAAACCAAAGCTCATGACACTTAAGGCAATTTCATTCGCCGCAAGCGCTTCTGTTCCCAATCGAGCAACAAAAACAGTGTAAACAAACATGGCAATACTTTTGGAAAATTCTTCAGCACCGAGTTTGGAGCTTTCCGACAAAATCAATTTTGTTTCCGATCGCTTAAAACGAACCTTCCGGCGCGTTTCGTATTTTTTATGGAGCAAAGCAAAAAAAACAATAGCGGAAAGAAGAGCGACAACAGCTTCGCCGAGAAAAACGGCAAATCCGGCGCCGATAAGGCCGAATTTCGGAAATCCTAATTGCCCATATGTCAACGTATAAGTAAAGAAGATCATGAGCACATTGCCGATGATGGAGGTCACCATCGGGGTTTTCGTGTCGCCGACGCCTCGAAAAAAGCCGTGGAAAACGAAAACAAAAATAGAGAAAATCATGGCAAAAAAACGAAGCGTCAAATAGCCGGAGCCTTGACGGATAAACTCAGGCGAAACGCCCATTAACGCCAGCAAATCATCGGATAAGAAGATACCGGTTAAAAAGATGATGACGCCGGCTGCAATCGATAAATATAGACCGATGTAAGTCCGCTCCACTCCTATCTTCATCGTACTCGAACCATAGTTTTGGGCAACGAGATAATTGATCGTGTGGCCGATGCCAGAAAATAACGCCCAAATATTGTACATAATGATATTTGTTACTCCGACAATCGCAATCGCCAGGGCACCTAATTTGCCAACCATGATCAGATTAATCGTTCCAGTTACAGTCGCTGCGGCAAAGGATGCAATGGAAGGGATTGCTAATGCTAAAATTGTTTTCCAATTCATAGTCATTCTCCTGTTAGCCTGATAATTTTTAAAATTTGGAGGGAGAAAAAGCAAAAAGGAGAAAATGCTTCCTCTGCCTCTCCCCTGAAACATGGAAAACACTGAAAAAGCAAAACTTCATGCTATATAAGATAAAACATCAAGTGGAAGTTTACCAAGCATATGCTTCTGGGGCGCGTCCTCCGGGACCAGGAAAAATTTCATCCAACTTTTTCATGACTTCTTCATCCAACTTAACCTCAACGGCCCGCAACGATTTTTCAAACTGCTCTGCGGTGCGGCAGCCGATAATCGGCGCTGTCACTGCAGGATTCGCAAGCAGCCATGCTAAAGCAACCGTATCTTCTCTTTCGCCGATTTCCTTGCACAAAGCTGAAAACTGTTCCAATTGCTTGCGGTGTTTTTCGATTCGTTCTGCGTCTCTTCCACTTCTTGTTCCCGGAAGTTTCTTTAAAGCATTCCCGCCCAGCAAACCGCCATCAAGAGGACTCCATGGAATCACGCCAATTCCTAAATACTGTGCTGCCGGAAGCACTTCCAGTTCAGGGAGCCGGCAATTTAAATTATATTTGTGCTGTTCTGAAACCAAACCGAGAAAATGGCGTGATTGCGCCTCTTTTTGCGCCTCCATCAGTTTCCATCCCGGGAAATTGCTCGCTCCAATATAACCGACTTTCCCTTGTTGAACAGCAGTTTCAAATGCTCCCCAAATTTCATCCCATGTCACATTCCAGTCAACATGATGCATCTGGTAAAGCTCAATATGGTCTGTTTTCAGACGCTTAAGCGAGTCTTCCAAATGTCTGCGGATTTTATAGGCGGACAACCCTGGAGTGTTGTTTGGACCTTCAAGAGGATTATGCATCTCCCCGTACACTTTCGTTGCCAAGATAACTCGTTCTCTCCGTCCGCCTCCTTGAGCAAACCAGCGCCCGATCATCTCCTCCGTTCTTCCGGCATTTTCGCCCCAGCCATACACATTGGCTGTATCGAAAAAATTAATTCCGGCATCTACTGCCATGTCCATAATTTTAAATGCTTCTCTTTCTTCGGTGTCTACGCCAAAATTCATTGTTCCCAAGCATAATCTGCTCACTTTCAAACCCGTTCTTCCTAAAGCAGTATATTCCATGCCCTTCCTCCTCAATATGAAATGGTTACTTGTTTGCCTAACTTGGCGCTTTCTATGGCACTATATACCATTGCTACGCTTTTAATATTATCTGAACAATCCGTTTCAGGTTTTCTCCCTTCTTTTAAAGCTGAAAACATTTCATCCAGGCAGCCGATATGACCTTCCCGTCCTCGCCATTCGGATGAAGGATACACTTTCGCAGCATTCCTTATAAATTGTTTCTGATCACGGTTTTCAACCACTTCGGCAAAAGGCGCATTCGTTCCGTCCCAAATGGCGGTTCCTTTGCTTCCGACAATCCGCCATGACGATTCCCATGAAGTAGGGTTTCCTTCCGCACACCATGCACCTCGGTAACAAAAAACCGTTCCGTCATCAAATCGAAAAATACAAACAGCGGCAGCATTTCCTTCATACCATGACCATGATGGATTAAATTCATCACAATAAACCGAAACAGGATTCCTGCCGATTAAAAAACGGGCTTGATCAAACGTGTGAATCGCCATATCTAATATAAGCGGGCTTTCCATTTTTTCTCTAAAACCGCCGAAATGAGGCCCGAGAAAAAAATCTGCACAAATATAACCCGGCTTTCCAATGACCCCTGATGTGATCAAACTTTTCAGCGCCCGGATTTGCTTGTTGTATCTGCGGTTCTGCATAACAGCAAACGTTCTGCCGGTTTTTTGGGCTGTTTGCAGCATTTCTTTCGCCTCTTCCAGCGATGCTCCCATCGGCTTTTCGCCAAATACATGGCATCCCATTTCCAACGCCTGTACGGTAATATCTTTATGGCTTTTAGGAACGGTCACATCAAACACAAGATTTGCCCCCGTTTCCTTGATTGCCTGTTTCATATCTTCATATATTCTGCATTTCAATTGATATTCCTCTGCTAATCTCTCGGCATTATGAACTGAAATATCGACCAGTGCAGCGATATGGACATCCGGCCGGCTCAGGGCATACTCCAGCCAAATTTTTGACATGCCTCCGCAACCGGCAATGATCACTTTAAAATCCATCAACATTCCACTCCCTTCGCTGAAACCTTTTTCGGCTGTTTGTCAAGGGCGATTCTGCAAAACCCATGCCTGCTTTCTACAACTGAAGCCGGACACTTAAACAGCCTATCGATGTTATAATGTTGTCAAATACCTTCATTCCTTTAAATAAGAATGCGCCGATCACGATTTTCGCAAGTCCAGCCATTTTATTTCATCGGGGGTTAACTTGATGTTGAATGCTTTTAAACTTGAGTGCAGCTCCTCCTTCGACATCGGACCGATGATAGCACTTGTCGGGAAAGGCTGATTCAAAACATATGCAAGCGCAATTTGAATAGGCTCCACCCTTTTTTCATTTGCCAGCTGCACTGCTCTGCGGTATCGCTTCCAATTATCCTCATGATAATAAACCCGAACCATCTCGGGATCATCCGTTTGTTCAGGGGAATATCGGCCTGAGAAAAAACCTCCCGCTTGCGATGACCATGAGAACAGTGGAAATTGATGCTTCTCATGCCATTGCAGGCCTTCTTCATCTGCCGAAACGCATCCCGGCCATCTTGGTTCGTTCGGCTTTGCCAGACTTAAATTCGGGCTGTTGACAACAAAGCCTGCCAGCCCGTTTTCGGCAGCATATTTGTTAGCTTCTTCCATTCGGCTGATTGTCCAATTGGATACGCCCAATACGCCAATAAGCCCCTCCCGTTTATGTTCATTCAAAGCGTCAACGATTACATTGACCGGTATGTTCGGATCATCGCGATGAAGCATATAAATGTCAATATAATCAACCTGCAAACGTTCCAAGCTTTCATAAAGATCACGTTTAATATGTTCAGGAGCAACGCGCGGGCCTTTGCTGTCATGGTGGGCGCCTTTATCCAAAATAACAATGTCGTTGCGATTTCCTCTTTCTTTCAGCCATAGGCCAATCGCTTTTTCACTGGCGCCTTGATTATAAACGTGGGCTGTATCGATCGTATTTCCTCCCGCTTCCACAAAGGCATCCAAGAGATCGTTTGTCAGTTTCATGTTTTCAGGTGTAAACATCACCGAACCGATCGTGATTTGCGAACAAAGCTTATTTAGCCCTGCAATTTTTATTTTTTTCATCCCTCTCCCCCTTCCCCCATTAATAGAGCTTTTGACAATATCCAAAAGAATGCTAATTCAGCACAACTCTCCTTCTCTCTCGGGCTGATTTTAAACACCCGTCGATGACTTTCATGTTCAAAATAGCGTCTTCAGCCGGAAAACGAAGCGGTATGCCATTTAGGATGCTTTCGGCAAATTCATCTACTTGGGCTGTGTAGTGATTGATTTCCGGGCTTTTTTCCGTTCTCGTTTCCCCTTTGACCGTAACCGTAAAATGCGCTTGTTCAGTAGAATGAACAAGAAAAGCGCTCGGAATCTCTATTTTTCCTTCTGTTCCTAAGATTTGGAATGTATTTTGAAAATCAGCCCACATTCCGCACATAAAGGTCAATCCGATGTGGTTAGGAAATTCGATGAGACCGGTTGCCATCATATCAACATTGTCATGTTCGGGAGAGAAAAATGCTTGGACGGTTACTGCTTTCGGTTCCCTCCCCAACAAATACCGCGCAGCGTTTATCGGATAGCAGCCGACATCATAGATGGAGCCGCCGCCCCATTCAGCATGATAGCGAATATTATTTTTATCTTGGGCATTATTAAAAGTGAAAGTGCCGTGCAGCCCGCGAATCTCTCCTATTTCAGCGGATTCCAAAATTTCTTTAATCCTTTTATAGCGCGGATGATGGCGATACATAAAAGCTTCCGCTAACTGTACTCCCTCTTTTTTGCATGCATGAATCATCCTTTCCGCCTGTTCTTGGTTCAAAGCAAGCGGTTTTTCACATAAAATGTGTTTTCCGGCTTGGGCTGCTTTCACCGTCCACTCCATATGCAGATGATTGGGCAATGGAATATAAACAGCATCTACATCCCTGTCTTCAAGCAGTTCCTCATAGCTTCCATATGCTCTCTCAATCCCGGTTTCATCGGCGGTTTTTTTGGCTTTTTCGATATTGCGGCTTGCGATCGCAATCAATTCGCTCGTCCGTGAGGATTGAATAGCTGGTATGACCGATTTGATTGCGATATTGGCACATCCTAAAACTCCCCATCGCAGCTTTCTTTTCACGTGCATCCCCCTTCGATAAAATTTTTTGTACTTTTCCTTTCCGTTTCGGTTCGAATGGATTCGATTGGCAATTTTTCTTAAGCCCTATCGCTTTCGAAAATAAACACGCCAAACGGTTCCATGGTTATCTTTCCTTTTAGTTTTTTTCCTGTCAGAAGTTCTTCTCTTTCTCCATTTATCTGAATTTCTTGATTAGTGTCGGAGTAGTTCAGGAGAAAAATATATTGTCTTCCGTTTATCTGTTCGCGAACGGCCAATTCCACCTGTTCCGGCAATGCCACCCACCCGATTGGCTGTGCCAGGCCGATTTCCTTGATGAGCCTTTCTGCAATTGGCAAGGTGAAAACTCCGCCGTAATAATACGTACAGCCATTTCCGTATGGATGTTTGACGAGCGCCGGTTTTTCAGCAAAATAGCTGGTTTTATATACAGCCAAAACTGCTGCTTGATCGCTTTCCAGCTTCAAGACTTCATTAAATCGAACTGCCGCAAACTCTGTTTTTTCTTCATCCGCCATGATGACCGCAGGCGCTTCTTGATGAGGCCCAACAAATGTAAAATCTTCTACAGATATGCCGCAAAGGTCAAGGACATGGCCAGGCATCGGCAACATATAACAGTGTCCATCTTTGTTTTTATAACCTGTACGAGCCCCGAAAACAAGCTTGCCTCCTTGTTGGACATACTCTTTTAGCAGTTCAGCTGTTTTTTCTGTCAAAATCGTTGGATGAGGATAAATCAACAGCTTATATTTCAGCAGTTCTTCAACAGTTGTCGTCGGCTGCACATAAAAAGCATCCGCAGGAATATGGTTATATTGAAATGCTTTCACCCATGCTGAAACGCTTTCTTGTTCAAACGGCCCGTGCCAATGATCCAACTCTCCGTCCCACTCATTATCATAATCTTTTAAAATAGCCGCTTCCGCCTTAAATCGGGATCCTGCGATTTTCCCGCCAATGTTATGAATCTCGTTTCCTATTTTTCTAACTTCTTCTATGCGGCGATTCGAACGGTTGTGATAATCATTGATGCCATGCCAATAAATTTCGGTTCCCACCGTTGCCGTTCTCCAACGGAAATAGAGCACCATATCTGCTCCATGAGCGATTGATTGATAGCTCCACAACCTCATCTGCCCCGGTTTGGGAGAAGGCTGCTCCATTCTGTTCACCCATCCTCCCGGGCCTGATTGTTGTTCAAACACGGCAAACGTTGGGGAAATGCTTCTCACATTGCTTAAATTCCAGCTCCATTTCCTATCAAGAAGAGGTTTCTCCCCTTTATCCGGATAAATGGTGCTGAAGTTAGGATAGGAATCGTAGGCAATAAAATCAAGGTGCTCGTCTGTCAGCTTATGATAGTCTAAATGCCCGAAAATCCCATTGGTTGTCACCCAGTGATGAGGAACAATTTTTCTTAAAATCTCGGCTTGCATCGCTGCGAAAGAAATAGCGCTGTCTGAGAAAAAGCGTTTTTCATCCAAAGCCTGATGAGGATTTGGAGAATCGCTCACCGTCGGCCTTGTTAAATGGACTTGTTCCCAATCCGTGTAGGTTTGGCTCCAAAAGACCGTTCCCCACGCTTTATTCAGCTGTTCCAACGTCCCATATTTATTTTGCAGCCAAGCCCGAAACGCTTTATGGTCAGCTTCCGAGTAAAATACATTCACTTCGCAATTTAACTCGTTATCAATTTGCCAGCCGATGACTGCCGGATGATTTTGATAATGCTCAGCCATTTGCCGGACAATTCTGGCTGACAATTCCCGGTAAATGGGAGCATTGTAGTTATAATGCCGCCTTTGTCCATGTTGGAATTGCACTCCATCCTGCGAAACATTCAACACTTCCGGGTATTTGTGCGTCAACCAAGCCGGAGGGGTGGCGGTCGGCGTTCCAAGGACAACCTTCAAACCATGCTTATGGGCGAGATCAAGAACACGATCAAAAAAAGCAAACGAAAAACTCCCTTCTTCCGGCTCAAAAATCGACCACGCAAATTCCGCCATCCTTACAATGGAAAAACCCAATTCGCGCATTCTTTTAAAATCGTCTTTCCACATTTCTTCCGGCCAATGCTCCGGATAGTAACATACTCCAATTTGAATTTTCGGTGCTTGAAGTGCTTTCTTCATCTTCCCATCCCCCATAAATGTTTTAACGAAAATGCGAACTTCTCTCGGTAAATTTCTTCATCATTCCCTGTTGTCTATAAGACGTAAAATATACATAAATGGCAACAATCGAAAGCTCTACAAATACTCCAACTGATTGCGAGAAGGCGCCAATCATTCCTCCTTCATTAGGAAACAATGAAATCAGCAGAAAAAGAAGCGCGATCGTTGACGCAACATTTCCAAATTGGGAAAAAGACATAATGCGTGTTTGCTTCTTCACCATTAAAAGACCATTCACAAAATCAAGCCACGGAAAAAAAAGCGCCATCCAAACAAAAAATTTCAACGCTTTCAAACTTTCATTCAAAAGCTGTCCGGTCACCCCCATTAAATTTTCTAGAAGCCAAACGCCCAAAGAAGAATAGGCGATGATTCCAAGCATCATGGCCGGTAGAAGGCTAAACAACAGCATAAACCGAATAACAAGCTGAAAATCTTTTTCATAAAAATTTAAAACAACTTGATGAATATATGATGTAAAACTCAAAAATAACTGGGTAACCGAGAAGGCGATGGCATATGAAGCAATGGCAATTTCCGCTTGCCTGCTCCACCCCAGCATAATATTAATGGCCGGACCAATCGTCACGGCAACAAGCGAGGCCACAAGAAGAGGCCAGTAAAATTGAATAATTTGCGTTTTCTTGTCTATTGAGTTTCCCGTCTTTTCGGGAAGATCTTTTACAACATGCATCCCTTCCAAAAAACTTACCAAAGCTTCTATCGCCATTCCAATCAAAAAGATGCAGGCGCCAACCTTGCCGTGATTCACCATCTTGTTTTCGATCACAACCACGGCAACTCCTCCCATAAACAGCAAACGAATGACCATTCCGATTGTCAGCCACTTGGTCCTGAACTGAGAAATGATCATTCCTTGGAATAAACATCTCGCACCCGAAAAAATCGTGACAAACAGAAGAATTTGATACGTTTCGACCGCCGCATGGAGCACTTCACCTTTTACATGAAACAGACTGGAAAATATCCATATTCCCATAGGACTGAAAGCAACAGCTACGCTCACGAGAAAAATCGCTGCCAGCACAAAAACCGAAACCATCAACATTTGCCGAAACGAAATTTTATCTTTCACTAATGCGGCCGAAGTCGGGCGAAGCATAACCGCTATTCGCTCCATAATTCCGAATATATTCATGGCGATTGAATAGCTGGCAATCACGACCGCTGGATTGAAAGCTCTGGCCAACGTGCTATTAATAATAACATGAGAGACCGTGACTAAGCTTGCGGACAGTGCAAGCGGAATGAAAAAACGCAATATCGCAGAAAAACCTAATCCTTCTTGATTTGACTGTGCCCCAAGAAGCCCCATACCAACACATCCTAGCCATACAGATTCCCAGCATTTCCTTTGAAAGCAAGTGCCTTTTTGGGAGCTGCTTTTTTTAGAAAATAATCAAGGCTAAATGCTGTTCATTTGTCTGATTATCTTCGTAATCGTTTACATTTGAAGAACGAATAGAAGTTCCCCTAAAAAATATACACGGAGGCATATATTTGAAAGAGCGAAACATGGGCTGCATGCCCATGTTTTCATAAGATCCTATTTTGCAAGGATAGATTGCAAGTTTTGAATATTAATCCGTGAACTCTCCATCGGATCGCCGTCAAAGTGCTCCTGTTCAACGACATACCACCTTACGCCGAATTGATCGCCCGTGTTTAACAAACTTTTGATATCGAGTTCTCCTGATCCAATTTCAATGCTTCTTTTTACGCCGTTAACATTTTTCACATCTTTAATATGAAGAGAAACGACCCTTTCTCCATATTTCTCGATAATGTTTCTCGGTTCAAATCCTGCAAAAGCAGCCCAATAACAATCAAGTTCCATTTTTACCAAATCGGCATCAGTATTGTTGAATAACAGTTCAAAACCTGTTTCGCCATCAAAAAGCGAAAATTCAAAATCATGATTATGATAAACAAATGTGAATCCATTTTCTTTGCATTTTTGCCCTATTTCATTTAAAATTTCGGCTGTTTTATTATAATCCTCGCTTGTTTTTCTATATTCTTCCGGCAAGTAGGGGCAAATAATGAAATCATTGCCGATGATATGATTATATTCGAGTGTTTGCTCAAGGTTGTCGCCGAGTAATGTATCAATCCCCATATGGCTTCCCGCCGCAGTAATTCCTTTTTCATCCATTACCTTTTTCAATTCTTCTGCAGGCGTATCAAAAAATCCAGCAAATTGGATCCCATCGTAGCCCATATCTGCTACTTTTCTAACGGTTTCTAAAAAATTTTTTCCTGCTGCTTCCCTGACGGAATAAAGCTGCAAAGCTATTTTACCCATTGGAAAAACCCCTTTTTATTAATTTTTTCAGTCTAGCGGTTAATCAGTTCTAATGAATCTTTTGTTATCCCTATTGGCAGTGGTGCCGGCCGCTCGCAAGTGCTTGTCATTTCATAATGTTTTCCTTCATCTGAAGAAATGTGGAAACCATGCATAGCTTCAAGCACATGAAAAGCTAATTTTCCGTTTGCCCGATGCGAACGATTATTTCTTATCGCATAAGCCATATCAGCTGCACCTAAACCGCGGCTGTTTTCCGTAAAGCCGTGCGTTAAAGGAATTTCCGTCCAATTTTTCTCTCCGGAACGCCGCAAGTAAATCGGGCCGCCGAATGTATTAGGATCTGGCACAATTAACGTTCCTTCAGATCCATAAACTTCTATGCGCGGAAGCTGCGATCCGCCAAAGACGTCAAAGGTTGTAATCATCGTTCCAATCGCCCCGTTTTCAAAATCAATGATTCCGGCAATATGAGTCGGCGTTTCCACTTGAATTTTTTGCTTATATTTCGGCTGGCTTAAAATTGTTCTTTCCGGGAAGGAAATGCGTGCCGAACCGGCTACTCTCTTGATCGGCCCGATTAAGTTGACCAATGCTGTTAAGTAATACGGCCCCATATCAAACATCGGACCGCCTCCTTTTTTATAAAAGAATTCCGGATCTGGATGCCAGCCTTCCGGTCCATTGCTGATCATAAAAGCCGTTGCTGCGATCGGTTCTCCAATCCATCCGTCGTCAATGAGCTTGCGGCATGTTTGCAGGCCTCCTCCTAAAAAAGTATCGGGGGCGCAGCCGACGCAAAGCCCATTTTTCTCCGCTGTTTCCAGCAGTTTTTTTCCATCTTCAAGATGAATGGACAAAGGCTTCTCTACATATACGTGCTTTCCTGCCTCCAACGCAGCTAAACAAACGTCCGCATGCGCTTTTGGAATCGTTAAATTGATCACAAATTCTATTTCTGGATCGGAGAGCAGTTCCTCAACACTGCACGCTTTGGCAATGTTATATTCATTAGCTTTTGCCTTTGCTCTTTCCAGATCCAAATCCGAAACAGCGGCAACTTCAAACCCATCAAATTTAGTTAATGTTTGAAGATAAATGCCGCTAATATTTCCGCAGCCAATCACACCGATTTTAAACGTTTTCAATGCACTTCTCCCCTTTGCAAGCTAATTCAATGAATCTATGTAATGTTCTTGTTGAAAAATAGCTGGCTGCCAGAAGACAGAAGGAATGATCTGCCTTCTGGCCTTCAATGTTGAAATCCAAACCTGCGAATAAATGGCAATTTTCTCTGGCATTTCATATTAATTTTGAAGTTCTTTTGGAAGAAACTCGGCAATTTCAACCCAAGCCTTTCTTTTAACTGACTGCTCGACCGCATGTAGAACGGCTTGGTTTCTCAATCCGTCCTCAAAATTAGGTTTTGGACTTTCTCCCTTTGCAATGCCGTTCATCAATTGCGTGAACAAATTAATAAACGTGTGCTCATATCCGATAATATGCCCAGCCGGCCAATATTGGCCTGCATAAGGATGATGTTCTTCCGTGCAATTAATCGTTCTGAACCCTTGCAATCCTTCTTCATCATCGACAAAATAAACTTGAAGATTGTTCATATTTTCCAGATCCCAACGAATCGAGCCTTTTTCGCCATTGATTTCAAACCGATTGCCGTTCCGGTTTCCTCCACCCAATCTTGTAGCTTCAAACACTCCGGTTGCACCGTTTTCAAAGTGAACTAAAAAGGCGCATGAATCATCTACCGTTACTTCTCCCATCTCTGCCCCTGACGCTTTCGCACTTAAACCGTCTTCAGCGGCGACAAGCGGACGTTCTTTAATAAACGTATCCATCATTCCGACAAGCTCTTTCACCTCGCCAACTAAAAAGCGGGCTAAATCAATGCTGTGCGCCGCAATGTCTCCTAATGTACCTGATCCGGTCGTCTCCTTTTGCAAGCGCCATGTCAACGGAAACTCGGGATCGATAATCCAGTCTTGAAGATAAGTTGCCCTGATATGGCGGATTTTTCCCAGCTTGCCTTCTTCAATTAATTTTTTGGCGAACTGGATGGCAGGCGCAAAGCGGTAGTTGTGGCAAATCATATGAACAACCCGATTTTTTTGCACCGCTTCATACATTTGATAAGCATCTTCCAACGTTAAAGCCAGCGGTTTTTCGCAAATGACGTGTTTGCCTGCTTCCGCTGCCGCAATGGCCATTTGCGCATGAGTGTTATTTGGCGTCACAATATCAATTAAATCGATGTCATCCCGTTCAATAAGACGGTTCCAATCTGTCTCGTAGGATGCCCAGCCCATTTTTTGCGCAGCTGCTTTTACGCCTTCTTCATTACGGCCTGCTACAGCTTGCATGACAGGCACCGCTTCCGTATCAAAATAAAACGGGACATTTCGATACGCTAAGCTATGAGCTTTTCCCATAAACTTATAACCTATCAATCCAACGCGAACTTCTTGTTTTACGCCCACCACATTTCACCAGCTTTCTCTTGAATAAGTTGACTTTTCAAGAAACCGACCGCTTTTTGAAAGCCTTCCTCTACGGACATGAGACTGTCTTCATGCTCAATGCTGACGGCACCGTCATAGCCGACCATTTGCAAAGCGCTGATGATTTTTCTCCAAGTTTCTTCACCGTGGCCATAGCCGACCGTACGGAAAATCCAAGAACGGTTCAGTTCATCCCGATAGCTTTTTGTATCAAGGACTCCATTTCGCGCCGTGTTTTGTGCATCGATTGCTGTATCCTTGGCATGGAAATGATAGAGGGCTCCAGCTTGTGCCAATTCTTTAATTCCTGCAACAGGATCCATATTTTGCCAAAATAGATGACTCGGATCAAAATTGACTCCGATATTTGTGCCGCACTCATTTCGAAGGCGGAGCAAAGTTTCTGTATTATAAACGACAAAACCAGGATGAGGTTCAATCGCTGCTTTCACGCCATGCTCTTTCAAAAATTTATCTTGTTCTTGCCAATAAGGGATGACTTTTTCTTCCCATTGCCATTTCAAAACAGCCGAATGCTCTTCCGGCCACGGGCATGTGACCCAAACCGGGTTTCGGGAATGTTCTGACTCTCCTGGACAACCGGAGAATGTGATGACAGTATCAACCCCAAGCTTTTCCGCCAGAAGCACTGTGTTTTGAAAATCCTCATGAAATTGTGAGGCTGTTTCTTTGTTTGGATGAAGCGGATTTCCATGACAGCTTAAGGCGCTGATTTCCAAACCTCGGCTTTCAACCGCTTGTTTCAATTGCTTCAATTTTGCGTCGTCTTGCAATAATTGGGCAGGATCGCAGTGCGCTTTCCCCGGATATCCTCCAGTACCGATTTCCACTGCTTCCAGCCCGTTTTCGGCAATATAATCCAATGCTTCTTCCAATGGCTTTTGAGCAAACAATACTGTAAATACTCCCAATTTCATTAGAAATCACTCCCATGATTTATGTTTATTTCACAGAACCTTCTGTTAAGCCTGCAATAAAATGTTTGCTGAATAGGAGGAATACAATCAGAAGCGGCAATGTCGCCAAAAATGTACCGTTTAAAATCATGGCAAAATCTTTGTAATAGGCTCCGTTCAGAGTTCTTAGCGCAATTTGAATCGTTTGTACGCTTCGGTCTTTCAGGACAACGAGCGGCCATAGAAAGTCATTCCAAACATTCATAAAGGTGATGAGCCCTAATGTCGCCAACGCCGGACGGATGGATGGAATCGTGATATTCCAATACAAGCGGAAGTTCGAGCATCCGTCTATTCGTCCAGCATCCATCAGCTCATTGGGAATGGTCGCTGAAATATACTGCCTCATCCAAAATACACCGAAAGCGTTGACCAAACCTGGAACAATTACAGCGTTTAAACTATTGATCCATCCCAATTTACTAATAATCATATAGGATGGAATTAAGCCTAATTGAGATGGAACCATCATGGTGGCAAGAATAAAAATGAATAACACATTTCTTCCTTTAAACTGCAATTTCGCAAAGGCAAAACCAGCTATAGAACAGAAGAACAGAACAGATAAGGTAATGCAGGTAGATGCGATAACAGAATTTCCAATAGCTGCAAAAAAATCGATATTGCTAAACACCTTGTTCACGTTTTCCATAAATTTTGTACCCGGCAGCATGGCTGGCGGGAATTTATTAACAGCAGAGGTATCGTGCGAACCAATGACCAGCATCCAATAAAACGGAAAAATCGATAAGATGGTCATCATCAGCAATATCGCATAAACAATGATTCTCCCCGGACTATACCACTTTACCCCGACCTCTTTCACGCTTTCACTTCCTTTATTAAGCTGATTGAATACGTCTTGTAATAAACAGGTTTATGACGGAGAAAAGAACAATAATGACGAATAGCACCCAAGCAATGGCTGAAGCATAGCCAAATGAGTTGCGGACAAACGCTTCTTCATACAAATACAGTGTCAGCGTCAACCCTTGTTTTGATGCGCCGCCGCCAGCACCTGAAAACATTAAAGGCTCCGTAAAAATTTGCATGCCTCCGATTGTTGAAAGAATAACGGTAAAAATGATCATTGGCCGAATCATTGGAATCGTGATCATAAAAAACTGTTGGATTTTATTGGCGCCGTCTATCTTTGCCGCTTCATACAAATCCTTCGGAATACTTTGCAAAGCAGCCAAATAAATGACAGCGTTATACCCAGTCCACCTCCACATGACCATGGAAGAAATGGCAATATGAGTGCCCAAATACGACGCTTTCCAATTAATCGGATCAATGCCGAAAAAAGAAAGCAAATAATTGAGAATGCCGTATTGCTCTCCGAAAATGGCGCCGAAAATAATCGATACGGCTACGAGGGAAGTAATATTCGGCAAAAAAACAGCCAATCGGAAAAATTCCCTTCCTTTGATGAAAGCTTGATTTAAAATAAACGCTAATATTAGCGCCAAAAACAATTGAGGAATCGTCGAAATAACCCAAATGCTAAACGTATTTCCCAGCGCCTGCCAAAAGGTTGGATCTGTGAATAAAGATTGATAGTTTTGGAATCCAATAAACTCTTTCGTTCCTAATATGTCCCATTTATAAAAAGAGATGAAGGCCGTGTACACAATTGGGAACAAGCCAAAAATGCCATATAAAATGAAATACGGAGAAATATACAAATATCCCGAAATATGATCTCTGACACTCTGTTTTAACTGTTTTTTCGTCGACACTCCTTGTCTTTTTTCGGCAGCTACCTTTGTTTCCAATTTGCTCCCCTCCCGAATTTCTGTTCCGTTAGAGACTGACCATTGGGATCAGTCTCTAACGCATCATTGATTACCTGCTCAGCTCCCGATCAAGTTGTTTCATTGCAGTATTCCAGCTCTTTTCAGGTGTGGACTTGCCATCGCGGACACGTTTGATGGCATCGCCGATGATTTGTTCAATTTGAATCGATTCCGGACCTTCCAAAACCGGTTTTACCCGTTTAGCCGCTTCACCATAAATTTTCGCTGTCGGAGCTCCGTTAAAGTAATCGCTCGTCACACTTTGGAAATCTTCATTTTCATAAATACCAGGCGTTGACGGGAAGTTGCCGGACTCTTTAAACGTTACTAATTGCTGTTCAGGCGACAGCAGCCATTTTATTAATTTAAAAGCTTCTTCCGGATGCTTTGATTGTTTTGGAATCGTCAAGAAAGATCCCCCTTGGTTGCCGGAACCTTCCGGTATTTGTGCCAAATCCCATTTGCCTGCTGCATCGGGAGCATTTTCCTTCATAAAAGTCATCATCCAAGCGGGCGCCAATAAAGTTGCAAAATCGCCCTTAGTCATGCCTGTGCCCCATTCTGATGACCATTGGTCAACTTTTGTAGCAAGGCCTTTATCAATAATTTTCATCGCATAATCATATGCTCTCTTGATATTCTTATTTTCCTTTACTATAATATTGCCTTTTTGATCGTAATATTTTTCGCCTGATTGTCCTTCAATGACGCTGTATAATGCATTCGGCGAGTCGATGAGGGCTTTTCCGGTTTTTGCTTTAATCTGTTCGCCGACTTTAATATAGTCATCCCACGTTTGAATTAATTTTGAAACTTCTTCGCGATCCGTCGGCAAGCCGGCTTGCTCAAAAATGTCAACTCGATATGCCATCGCTTGCGGACCGATATCGGTCGGGAGTCCGAGCAAATATTTTCCATCTATTGTCTCAGCTTGTTTCCATTTCCATTCCAAATAATCCCCTTTTAATTCTTTCGCTCCTAAATCATACAAATTATGGAAATGTTCTGGATTCGCTTTCATTTTGTCGATCCCTTTTACTTCAACAGCGGAAATATCAGGCGCACCGCTTCCTGCCGCCAAAGCTGTTGTCAGGTTGTTATGAACATCATTAAACTCGGAAATCTGTATATCTACGTCGATATTATTCTCTTTTGCATACTGTTTGATTTGATCTTCAATCCCCATCCCCGGCCATAGCCAAATGGTAAGCTTTACTTTTCCGTCTTTTGTTTCCCCCCCAGAAGCATCTCTTGCTTTACAACCTGCCACCCCGACAAGCAGAAAGAAACAAAAGAGCATTATAAAGAACACTTTCATTCGATGTTGTTTGACCATGAAAAATTTCCCCCTTTTAACATAGTTTGTTTGATAAATTATCTTTAAATAAATTATATTTTGACAATTACACACTGTCAATGAATTTTTGTAATCGTTTACAAAAAAGATTTTTCAAGAAGTTCATTCATGTTTTTCAACGGCGCTCCTTTTTCTTGTCAGAAGACAATACCGCTGATACGAGAGCCTTTTTTTCTCAAGCACCTTTCCGTTTCCTTCCCTTCGGCCGCTCTTTGTTCCCCGAATATAAATTGAAATGAGACCGATATTTATATGGGTCGCTGCTCAGAACGAAACAATCCATTCCTCTCAAAATCTCTGCGGCTGTCGTAAAAGATGGTGCTTCATTTTTCTTTCGAATCATCATGGAATCATCTTAAACAGTCCGCTCTGAATTGCTGCGAACCGGCAAACCGAATTTTTGTTCCACAAAATCACGGCATATTTGCAAGCTTTGATACGGAGTGCTTGTCGATTGATCGATTTCAACCGTTACCCACCCTCCGTAGCCAATTTCCTCAAGGAAATTGAAGATCGGCTGAAAATTTATCGTTCCCAATCCAAGCTCGCAAAAGATCGGCAATGCCTCATTTCCCGTTAAAATCGGAAACTTCTCTGCATCCAACTCATCTTCCGGGGTTACATCTTTTAAATGCAAATATGCGATGCGGTCTCGATAACGTCTCATAATTGCAACAGGATCCATCCCAGCTTTTGTTAAATGGGCAGTATCCGGGCAAAAAAACACATAATTTGGATCTGTCAGTTCCATAATGGCATCGATTTCATTTTCATTTTGAATTTCTGTCCACAAATGGGGATGGACGCAAGCCTTTACACCAAGATCGCTGCATCTTTTGGACGCTTCATTGATCGTTTCCGCTGCAATTTTTAATTCTTCTAACGTTGTTCCTCCTTCAGTTCTCGGTCCTCCAGGTCCAAACACAATCCGGTCGCTGCCGCATGCCGCCAAAAATTTTGCAACACGTGTGTTGTATTCAATAACCTCTTTTTGTTTGCTTTTGTCGCTAAATGTTCCCCCACCGTATAAAGCGGAAAGGACAAAACCGCTGTTTGCCAGCAATTCTTTAAACTCTTCCACCTTATCTTCATAGCGCAGCGCAATGTGCGTAAATGTTTCACATGCTTGATACCCAAGCTGTGATGCTTCTTCCAATCCCTTCAATAAATCTTCTCCCCATGTAATGAGATGGCAAGATACTTTCATGAAAAACCCCCCATTTACTTTGTTTAATAAACAAATTAAAAAATAATAGAAATTTATAATCATTATATGGCTTTTTATGAATTTTTTCAATATTCTTTCAAAAAACTTAATTCCAATAATTTCGTCAGCCAGGCAGGCGGAGCAACAGTATTTTTTCAAATTCTTTCTAAAACACTTCCTCTTCGCTGACGTTGATTTCAACCGGATTCAATATTTTATCTAAAATGGACGATACAGCGCCGATAACACAGCTTTTTTCTTTTAATTCGGAATTCACGACAACTGGATTCGGGCTTGATTTCGTAAGCTTTTTCTCATTCACAATTTTTTCAGCATGCTGAAGCAGCCATTTCCCTGCTCTTCCAAGCGTATTTCCTATGATGATGGCCTCTGGATTATACGCATGAACGACATTTAACAACCCGATGCCAAGATACGTTCCGATTTCCTGAAAAATTTCAGCAATTTCGCGATCTCCGCTTTCCGCCAATGAGCAAAGCCGATCAATCGAAAAATGATCCGCTTCCTCCTTGCGATTAATCTCGATGAGCCTTCTTCTTATTGCTTTCTCTGAGGCGTACATTTCCCAGCACCCGCTATTCCCGCAGCTGCACGTTAACCCGTTGGCTTGAATAATATGGTGGCCTATTTCTCCCGCCTGGCCTTCCGTTCCGCTGTATAGCTGATTGTTGATAATGATGCCGGCGCCTATGCCAGTTCCAGCGCTGATGTAGACTAAATTGCTGAAGCTGCGGCTTGCGCCAAACCATTTTTCGCCAAGAGCGGCAAGCTTCGCTTCATTTTCAATCGTGATCATATAATTTGGCAAATGTTCTTTTAAAAATGGAAGGAAAGCGACGTTGTCCCAACGGAGATTCGGCGCGAATAAAATTTTCCCTTGCTCGCTGTTGACAATGCCTGGAACCCCGATGCCGATCCCCATGACTCCGTTCGGCGTTTCAGGCGCATTTTCCAGCGCTTCTTGAATCATGTATACCATCTGCTGCAAAATCTCTTCCTGTTTCGTATCTTCTCTCAACTCGATTCGCTTCTCCCAAAGAATATTGGCATTCAAATCGGTTAAAACCGTGTAAATATAATTTACTCCCAGTTCCGCACCAACAATCGAACCAGCCAAATGGTTAAATTTGAGCATTGTTGGCCTTCTGCCGCCGGTTGAAGCTCCGATCCCGCTTTCGAACACAAAGTTTTCCTGTATAAGCTCGTCGACCAATGCGGAGACGGTTGCTTTGTTTAATCCGGCTACTTTAGCAATTTCAGCTCGAGAAATCATTTTCTGATCGCGAATGAGATTTAACACCGTTCTTTTATTGATTTTCTTCACTAAACCTAAATTTCCTCTTACAAACATTTCATTTCGTCCCTTTTCTGAATAAATATTTCATTATGGCAAAAATGCAACGGAATATGTTTTCAATTTAAACTTTCTGGCTCATTTCGTCAACTGTTGGCTGGAATAAAAGCGCAGTGGACGCATGGAAATTCTTTTCGTGTTTAGACCCAAGCATTGTTTTCATTCAAATTAAACTAAAAACCGCCGCGGCAACATTTCGTTTCGAACAAACAAACCGGCCGACTGGCGATCCATTCAAAACAACAATTAGGAGCCTCTCCCATAGCCTCATATTATAAAAACAGATAGGAGGGTGTTCCTTTAACGCCGAGCCGAACAGAAAACAATCCTCCAGAATAAGGTTCTTTTTCCAATTGAGTTTCTGACAAACCGATCCGTGCCGTTGTGATATACAATGTTTGCAAATCATCGCCGCCAAACACGCAAGATGTGACAAGACTTGCGGGTACATCAACCGAATCGACCCATCGTTTCTCCTCTGGATTGACCTTCGCCACTTTCCCGCCTCCCCAAAGAGCGACCCAAAGCATCCCGTCCGCATCAATGGTCATGCCATCAGGCGAACCATTTTCTTCTCGAAAAGTGTAGACAACCGAACGATTGCTGATTTCCCCTGTTTTTGAATCAAAATCAAAAGAAACGACTTGTTGTGTCGGTGTATCAATGTAATACATTTTACTTTTCTCTTGATCCCAAGCAAGCCCGTTGGAAATGCTTACACATTCCAGAACTTTTTTCAGCGTTCCATCCTTGTGCATGCAAAATAATTCTCCATCGCCCTTCTTTCCCGTCATGCTCATCGTCCCAGCCCAAATTCTCCCTTGGGGATCACACTGCCGTCGTTAAACCGAATTTCCGGTTTTTTTTCAGGTTGGGCAAGCAGCGTTAATTGATTGGCTGGTGCATGATAAGCATAAATTCCGTTCTTTAGCGCAAGCAAAAGTTCCCCTGTTTGCCGTATCGCAACGGTACAAACATGCTCTGAAAAAGATATGGCGTGATCGTTTCTTTTTCAAGGATCATAGAGATGGAGCCGGTTGCCGGCAATATCTACCCAATATAATTTCTTTTCCTGCTCATCCCAGCAAGAACCTTCCCTAAAACAGCTTTTGCATCCAATTCAAGCAAAACTGTCATCTTTCCGTCCCCCCTGACTATTTCTTAACAACAGCATTTTCTGTTCAAGGACGTCAATTATGCAAAACTCATTTCTAAAAAATTCGCAAACGCTTTCCAAAGGCATTTTATCATAAAATCATTTGAAGATTCTGTTTTTTTAGAAGAAAAAAAGAAAAATCGCTCATATGACGCCACCTTCAAAATAAAAAATGTTTTGTTATCATCCCCATCCGTTTTCGTTAGAATCCTTGATTCATAGCGTTTATAATAATCGGAAATACGATTTTTGTTGATCCATCTTTGGTTGGAACGATCAAATTTTTTTAAATTGAGAGGGGAACAGCGATGGAGGCAATTTCCATGGAGAACTTCTTTCTAAAAAAAATTTTCAGAAAATTTCATGAAAGGTAATTTCAGGACGGCTGCCGATTCTGATATTAATGCCTGTCTGGCCAAGCCCTTCACTAATATAAAACGGCTTTCCATTAAGATAATGCAGTCCTTTAATCATATTCATTTTTGCCAGTTTCCCTTTTACAGCAAGATGATAAGGTTTCGGCCAATGAATTTGTCCTCCGTGAAAATGGCCGGATAACAGGTAATCGAACGGAACATTTTTCATCTCAAGAACAACATTGGGATCATGGGTTAATACTAAGTTGTAACCTTCTTCCAATCCGTGAAACGCCTTTTGCACATCGCTGCGGTTTGTGCAATAATCATCAATTCCGATAATATTCAAGTTCCTGCCATCAACCTTTATCGAAACATGTTCATTCTGAAGCGTTGTACAGCCATTTTCTTCAAGTGTTCTTTTCAATGTGTCAAAATTTTTGCCTTTTAAGATGTAATCGTGATTTCCAAACACAGCAAAAATGCCATATGTCGGATTTATTTTTTTCAACACTTGAAGATATGCCGTAAGTTTCGGGATGCTTCGTTTCCGGTCCAGAAAATCTCCCGTAAGAGCAATCAAATCAATTTTTTCGTGTGCAATCATTTTATATAAATCATCTGCGCTGATGGAAATGTTTTCAAGGTGTAAATCAGACAGATGAAGGATTTTTAAAATCTTTTTATTTATTTTTGAATGAGAAATTTTCACTGTATTGGCCGCCACTTTTTTTGTATTTTTATTGGCACGGAACAAAAGGACGCCCAATAAGACGGAAATTATTAGAATCATAGACAACATGATCGGACTACCTCCTTCTTATCAAGTATATTGAGAATGATAGAATAATGCTAGTGGAAGTTAAAGGAAGTTGTGCAGTTTGCTTTAGATCAATAAAAATCGGTCAAAATCTGATATTGTTAGCAGAAAGCAACGCGGCTGATCTTTGATATTTTTTCATCAACTAACCTATTCTTTCTCTTTTTGACTGGTGAACAGCTGCATCTTTCCATACGCTTCAATCCTTGATTTCAAAATCCCGTAAAAAATTGCTGTCTGATTGAAAATTATAAATCGATTTCATTCTTCCGACACATCAAAGAAAGTTTGTTTTCAATGAAATTAAGTGATCACCAAAAAACCTCCGAGCGGATTTCGCCAACTCGAAGGTCAACATCGCGCAAACATATATTTATACCAGTTTCTGGCCAAGTCATGATTATTGTGTAAAATCACACTCCCAGCTCAGCGAGCTTAGACTCCCGGCAAATCAAACCGCTTCCTTTTTTCACAAAATTCAGGACTTAATTCAGTTTCTCCAAAAGAATAAAAATTTTGCTGCTATTGCTTATTTCGCTTCCTTGTTAAACATCGTTTTTAACGTTTCTAATACTTGATTAATCGCTTCTTTCTCATCTTGGCCTGAAGCTTCCAACGTAATGATAGCCTGTTTCGGTATGCCAAGGGACAAAACGCCAATCATCGATTTCAGATTCACCGTCCGGCCATTGTGGGTAAGAAAAATATCGGAATTGAAACGGGACGCTACTTGAACCAATTGAGAAACATAAGGTGCATGCAACCCATCTTTACTGTTCATTTCAAAAGTTTCTTGTATCATGTTGAAGACCTCCTAAACAATCATCATTTTGCTGCACAAAATTATGTATGATTGGATTTGAAAAAAAATGATTCATTCTTTTGCAGTCGGCGTCAAAATTCTCCGTACGATCGTCCACACTTGCCATAAAAAAAGACTCTCCCCTTTTTCAAGGAAAGAGCCAACATCTGAAGCAGACGTATTATCCGCATGCAATCCTGAGAGCCTTCATCATGCACAGAGTTTTGGCGACAGCCTCCGATCTTTTTACAGAACCATTATTTTACAGATGTCGTTTGTAAATTCAACCGGGTCGTTGATTGGCAGGCCTTCGATCAACAATGCCTGATTGTATAAAATATTGGTAAATAGCTTCAGTTTTTCTTGATCTTTTTCGTAAGCAGCTTTTAAAGATTGGAATACTTCATGGTTCGGATTAATTTCCAGCACTTTGTCAGCTTTGATGTTTTGGTTGTTCGGCATCGAATTTAAAACCTTTTCCATTTCAATGGTGATTTCCCCTTCTGTTGATAAACAAACTGGGTGGGTTTTTAGCCGTTTGGAAGCCCTCACATCTTTCACTTTGTCCGCCAAAATGGTTTTCATGTAATCGAACAATTCTTTGTTTTCTTTCTCTTCTTTTTCCGCTTGCTGTTTATTTATCTCCTCATCAATTCCCAAATCGCCGCTTGATACCGATTTAAATTCTTTCCCTTTATACGTCATCAGCATTTTAATGGCGAATTCATCGATATCATCTGTGAAATATAAAATTTCATATCCTTTTTCCGCCACCAGTTCTGTTTGCGGCAGTTTGTCTATACGCTCATAAGAATCGCCTGTTGCATAATAAATATATTTTTGCTCTTCCGGCATTCTGGAAACATACTCATCCAACGTGACCAGTTTTTTCTCTTTGGAAGAGTAGAACATAATTAAATCCTGCAATACTTCTTTATTTGCTCCGAAATCGATGTAAATCCCATACTTTAATTGTCTTCCAAACGCTTCATAAAATTTTTCATACTTCTCCCGTTCATTTTTTAATAAACTTTCAAGTTCTCTCTTAATTTTGTTTCGAATGTTTTTGGCAATCACCTTCAATTGTTTATCTTGCTGGAGCATTTCTCTTGAAATATTTAATGATAAATCTTCCGAATCCACCATTCCTTTGACAAAACTGAAATAATCCGGAAGCAAATCCGCGCATTTATTCATGATCAAAACGCCGTTGGAATATAACTCAAGTCCTTTCTCGAATTCCGCTGTATAATAATCAAACGGCATTTTTTCCGGGATATATAAAATAGCTTGATATCTGACAGTGCCGTCAACGCTGATATGAATGGTTTTAAGCGGCTTGTCAAATCCGTAGCGCTTTTCTTTGTAAAAGTTTTCATAATCTTCATCCGTCAGTTCATTTTTATTTTTCCGCCAAATCGGCACCATGCTGTTGATGATTTGTTCTTCAACATGCTCCTCAAGTTCTGTTTCGTTTCCTTCTTTCGGTTTTCGGACGGTTACATCCATTTTGATCGGATAGCGGATGAAGTCGGAATATTTTTTAATAATTTCTTTTAAGCGATATTCTTCCAAAAACTCGTCATAGTTTTCGTCTTCGGTATTATCTTTTATTTTGAGAATAATCTCTGTACCGACTTCGTCTTTTTCGTATGGCTCGATTGTGAAACCATCGGCGCCTTCCGATTCCCATTTGTATGCTTGATCGCTTCCCAAAGCCTTGCTTATGACGGTCACCACATCGGCAACCATAAATGCCGCATAAAATCCGACGCCGAACTGCCCGATAATATCAAAGCCGTCTTTGATTTCATGTTCATTTTTAAAAGCGAGCGAACCGCTTTTGGCAATCGTTCCGAGATTTGTTTCCAACTCTTCTTTTGTCATGCCAATGCCTGTATCAATGATTGTCAGCGTTCGCTTTTGTTTGTTCGGGATCACTTTTATGTAGTATTGTTCTTTCTGGAAAGTTAAAGAATCATCGGTTAATGCTTTATAATAAATTTTATCAATAGCATCACTTGCATTCGAAATTAACTCCCGCAAAAACACTTCCTTTTTTGTATAAATGGAGTTGATCATCATTTCCAGCAATCTTTTCGATTCCGCCTGAAACTCTCTTTTTTCCATAAAATCCTCTCCTTTCCAATTTTATTTCGCAAAGCTCCTAATATACACGCATGTCCAGCATCATAAAATTAGCACTCTATCTAAAAGAGTGCTAATCATCAATTTTTAAATACCAGATTCAAATTGTTATGTCAACCACATGTCATTATTTTAATGTTCGCTGACAATTTTCCACAATGATTTTCCAAAATGAGATTCCCAAGCGTGGCCTTCCGATTGTATAGTTCGCTAATACCAATCCATTGATAACGCTTTTTTCGCATTTTTCAGATCGTTATTTAGTAGTTGAACTAAATCATATGCGGGATAAAACCCTTTTTTATACATATAGTTGAAAATTCTTTCATGGCACTTAATGCTTCTTAATAGATGGTTTGTTAATGTTTTCCTTACCATCGGCGTTGCCGTTTCCGTTATGGCGATGGCGTAATTTCGAACAAGCGTTTTGCATAAACCAAGCAAATCTCCGGAATAAAAACCTAAATCGCCGGAAAGGCCTTCTCTGCCCTGATTTATTGGAGCAGACGAATAAAACTGAATCAATTCACTTACATTTAATTCCATTTCATGAATTGTTTTTTTGTAAATATCACGGAGCTCAGAATCGCTGATTTTCTTTACAGCTTTCTTCAATTTTATTAACCCATTTGATTGGAATGCAACCAGTTCATGAATTTCAAGTGTTTCATGCCAGGCAAGCGGTTTTCTTTCTTGTTCAGTCATATTTTATCCCCCATCGTTGAATCATTCATCTTATTTTATTTCAAAGGAACATAATGGAAATTTGTCCCGGTTACGTTCATGCGCCTAATTTCTTCAAATCGCTTTACATTCTTTTTTGTCACAATAGTATTGCATTAAGCAGTCTGATTTGCCACTTGACAGCAAATGGCGTCACAGCATATCAAACAAATATATTTAAATAAAATTTGTACGAACCGTTCAACTTGACTTTTGAGTTGTTTTTCACAACTTGGAGGTGAAACTTTTTTATTCAGCAGCGGGGACTGCAGTCATAAGGAATAAGTTTACCGTTTTATTAAAATTTTGGATTAAGATATTTTTGTAAAGATGGAAAATAGTTAGGAGCGATCGTCATGGAAAAAAAGTTGCCATTCTTGGCAGCAGCGGGGGAAATCTTTATTTTCAAGAAAAATTATTATACATTGATCATTAATAAAACAACGAAAAAAAATAGAACTGCAAGCAAAAACTAGTGCACATTGACCATAATCAAAACAGGAAGTCCTTTTAAAGGATTCCTGTTTTTTCATAAGGTTTCAACCGACATAAATGATTTTTGAACATGAATGGCATAATAAAGAATAAATTGCAGTAAAGGCAGACTGTCAAATTCCAAAAAAATGGAGGAGGTTCTTTATGAATTCGCCATATTTATGTCCAAATTGCAAAACAAATCGATCCCGTTTTAACTTGATTGAACAGGTTGCAAGACCGGTCAAACTCAATCCGCAAACAGGAGAAATTTTGCAACAATTTGAAATCGAACATTTGGAACCGTTCCATCTTCCCTATCAAGGTCCTTCATATAAAGTCCAATGCGGCATATGCGGTGTCATTGAAAATGAGATCGTATTTATTAAACAGGCACAAACAAGCAATTTTACAAGGAAAACGAATAACCCCTTAAACTCCGCCGACAATTTTTAAAAAAGCAGTTTCAAAACCGCCATTTCAGTTACTTTTTGCCAAGAGAATAGAAGGAACTGTGACAATCATGATGTCTAAAAATCCTTCGATCATTAACTGAATGCGAGCAGCAGATCAACACTTTATTCGTTTTTGAATATTCTTTTTAATATGATCCTGCTATTGGTTCAGCCCTCGTTCATAAGGTTTTAACAATTGATAAATGGTCTCGATCGTCGGAAGAGATGCTTTTTTTTGCGATGCAAGCCTCAGCGCCGCCCCTTGCAAATGATCAAGTTCCAAAGGCAATCCCTTTTTTTTATCTTGATGCATTGAGGATGTTCCATCCTCGGGCAGCTGCTTCATGGACAATATGCCGTTTTCTATATGCTTCTCCGTCAACGGGACATTATAAAGATTTGCCAATTCTTTCATTTCCCTTAACATTTTAATGCCGATTTCTAGTGTTTCAGGGTGTTTTCGGATCGTTCCGATCGGCAAATTGGCAGCGGTTGTCAAACCGGAAAATGCTGTAATGAACATATATTTATTCCAAATGGCTGTCTCAATTTTATCCGATTTTTCCACTTCAAAGTTTGCTTTACGAAATGCTTCATACAATTCTTCACAATATGATGCTTGCTCCTCTTGCAATGGGCCGAACACAAGTTTATGCTGTTTGCTAGTATGATAAACATGCCCCTTCTCATCCAGCGTTGCGATAATAAAAGCGAGCCCGCCCAATATCGTCTCCTCACCTAACGCTTTCTGCAAAATTTGGTAATGCTCAACACCATTTAAAAGCGGCAGCACTTTCGCTCCTTTTCGTGTAAGCTTTTCTAATGTTGGCAGCGCTCCCTGCAAATGATACCCTTTGACAGACAAAAGGACGAGATCTGCTTGTTTGATGTTTGCGGCATCAGTCGTAAAATTGACATTCGAAAATGAATAATCACCTCGAACGGAATGAATCTTTAAACCAAATTGTTTGATTTGTTCCGCTCTTTTTTCTCTAACAAGAAACGTAACTTTATGACCGCTTTCTTCCAGTCTTCCGCCGAAATAAACTCCTAAAGCGCCAGCACCGACAATTGCAATATTCAATGTTATCCCTCCTCATCAAGTTAATGAAAAATGTTACTTTTTATTTTCGACCGTGCTGATCATATTTTCATTTTTCAAAAAATGTTGCTTAAAATTACTATATCACATTCAATAGCAGTGGAATTACGAAATAAGAAATTATTGGCCATTTAATAATAAAGGTTTAGAAGTAACGTTACTTATTTCTCCTATCTGATGTGCTCTAAGAAAAAAACTGCCATCTTAAAAATGTTGGCAGTGACGAACAAAAAAAAGCACCCCTGCTGAAGGTGTGAAGAAATGAACATAATTTTTTTCAGGGGTTCACAAATTCAGCATTTGTTTTCAAATATTTAAATTTTTAGAAAAGCATTAGGGGATTTCCTTACTTCCCGATGACACAGGAAAATTAGGGTTAAAGTTTCCGTTCATTCACCTGGAACTTGTATTTTTTTCTTATTCGGTGTGTCGTTCCATTTGAAAATCTTGTTTAAAAACTTGTAAATTTTTTTGCTTTCTTTCGCCAGAAGCGGTCCGGCTACCGCTAAAATGAGAACGTACAGGGCAGTAAAAGGAGTTAGTATGGGATTTAATCCCGCTGTAATCCCTAAATTGGCCACAATGATGGAAAATTCCCCACGAGCTATAATGGTTAAACCGATATTGGTTGATGCCTTATGGGATAAACCTGCTTTTCTTCCAGAAATCATACCTGCGGCAAAATTCCCTGCGATTGTAAGTACAGCAGCTCCTAAAGCCAGCCAAAACGCACCTGCCAATGTTGAAGGATCGATACTTAATCCAAAACTGAAAAAGAAGATGGCACCAAAGAAGTCTCTAAAAGGAACCACCATATGTTCGATCCGGTCCCGGTAGTCGGTTTCTGAAAAAACAAGACCCAACAACAGAGCGCCGATCGCCTCAGCAACATGAAGCGTTTCTGAAAAACCGGCAACAAAAAACAATGTAGCAAATATAACAATAATGAAAATTTCGTCAGATTTAATATTCAGCCATTTATTTAATAACGGGGCACCTTTTCGCGCAATGAGAAAAAACAGCAGCATATACCCAACTGAAATCAGAACAGAGGTGATAATACCGAGGACAGAAGTAGAGCCGGCAAGCAAAACGCCTGACATTGTCGTTAAAAATAAAGCAAGGAAAATGTCATCGAATAAGATGATCCCGAGGATTAACTCTGTTTCTGGATTTGCTGTTCGCTTTAAATCCACAAGAACTTTTGCTACGATGGCACTGGAGGACACGCTGACAAGTCCGGCAATAATAAGCGTCTCCATCCATGGCATCCCGACTAAAAATCCATATAAAAGGCCTAAAACAAAATTGATTGTTACATAGAGGCTCCCGCCGACAACAATGTTGCGGCCTGATTTCAGCAATTTTCCAACGGAAAATTCCAAGCCTAAGTAAAAAAGCAAAAACAGAACGCCAATACGACCTAAAAATTGGATAATTTCTTTGCTTTCAATAAAAGTCAAGTCAATAATGCCAATGGTTGGGGCATGCGGACCGACCAACATACCGAGTACAATTAGGAAAGGGATAATGGAAAACTTAAGCTTATTTGCGGTAATAGCTGCAATCGCAACAAGGACAAGTGCTGTACCAACTTGAAGGACTAGATGATCCATCGATAAACCTCACTCCTTTCCTTTGTTTGACAATAATTGATGAATTAACTCTTTTAATTGGTTTCGTTCTCCCGAAATGACCAATGTATCTCCTGCTTCAATCACCGTATCAGGACCCGGATTCTGTGTTTTCTTTGTCTTTTTTTTCTTAATGGCAATGACCGTAACGCCAAAATTGTTTCTTATATCAATTTCACCAATCGTTTTATTAACAACCGGTGCTCCAGGTTCTACTTGATACCATTCAATAATTAAATCATCGAAAGCAAAGTCAACGGTTTCCAATGCTTTCGGTTTATAGGCCATCCCGCCTAAAATCCCTGCAATCTGTCTTGCTTCCACATCATCAAATGTGGCTGTACTGAGAACTTCATCGTGATCATCTGGATCAAAATGATAAATTTCCCTGCGGCCATCATCATGGATGACGATCACAAGTTTATCTTGATTCTTCGTAATAATTTCAAATTTATAACCAATTCCCGGGAGTTCGCTTTCTCTAATATTCATAAAAAATTCCTCCTTCATAAATGGTTTGAATGGATTAAGGCTGTTGGATATTAAAGGTTTACATCAATTTCCGTTTTAATGTTTTCATCTTTGGAAATTCCAAGATATTTCAGTGTTTCTGAAGGAGATGAATGATGGAAGTATTTCTGAAGAAGAGTAATGGCGACGCCTCGTTTATAGGCGTGAAATCCGAAGGTTTTCCGCATTGAATTCGTTCCAATTTTCCCATGTATACCAACCGCTTCTGCGGCACGATGAATAATGCGGTAAGCTTGTTGACGCGAGATTGGCTTTTTCGTTTTAGCGGATTGGAATAAATAATCTTCACGGTTTAAACCTTTGGATTGAATATAATGCAGAATCGCCTTTTTTACTTTTTGATTCAAATACACTTCCTTAGCAGTTCCGGATTCTCTATGAAAAAGCACATAGAAATCCTTTATGCGCCTGTCTTCCTCTAAAACATCTCCTACTTTTATGTCCAATATTTCCGTGATCTTTAAACCGGTATTGATGCCAAAAACAAAGAGAACATAGTCTCGTTCTGAATGTTTTTTCAAATATCTTTTCATGGAATTGATTTGTTTTATGTCTCTTAGCGCTTCAACATATTCCATACATTGCCCCTTTAATCCATGTTACTTAATATTATTATATACTATTATTATGTAACATGCAAACACATGAGGAAAAAGTGCTGAAAAACTAATGGAATATCCCTATGCTTTTATAGGTAGATTGGATTATTTCCATATAAAAAAACTTGACGGAAAATTCATTAGATTTATCATCATGTTTTAAATAGAAATGATTCATCTTACGTTTCAGATTTCATACATGTTGATGGCTCCCTTCGCTCTCGTATTGCCACGGTTTTATCAGTTTGCTTTGTGGAGATCGTGATATTATCCATTTTTAAATTGAACAACAACTTCCTATTTTAATCAAGCATTTTGCAGTTGCTTGGTTAATCAACTATTTACACAAATTTTCGTACCTTTCTTGGTTGATGATTTTCATCCATATACCCTATCTTATAAGAGACTCCTTTTTCAACGCTGTAAGGATTTATTAGGAATTCCCCCTAGCCGAAAATACTTTTTTGTTTCCTTACACAACATTCATCCCGCAAACAAATCATAGTATAATGAAAAATAAAATATCCTCGTTTTTATTTTTTGACTAAAAAATGTCGTTTACTTGAAAATCTTATGGAAGAAAAGGATGAAAAAATTGGTTACGATCAAAGAAATTGCTAAATTGGCAAATGTTTCCCGAACGACCGTTTCCCGAGTGTTAAACAATTCTGGTTATGTCAGCGATGAAGCCAGAGCAAGGGTTTTGAAAGTGATTGAAGAAACCGGCTACGTTCCAAGCCACCAGGCAAAATCATTGAGAACAAAGCAAACAAAAGTCATCGGCGTTATTTTGCCAAAAATCAGTACAGAAACCTCCAGCCGCGTTGTGATGGGGATGGATGAAGTTTTTTCAGAAAAGGGCTATCAAATTTTGCTATCAAATACGAATCTACAAAGAGAAAAAGAAATCGAATTTTTAAATTTGTTAAAAAGCAGACGTGTCGATGGAATTATTTTATTAGCTACAAATATTCATGAACATTTGGTTAAAGAAATCGAACATATTGATATTCCTTTTGTTGCCGTCGGCCAAGAAATTCCTCACTGCTCTTATGTTGTTCATGATGACTATAACGCTGCTAAAACCATCACAAATCAATTGATTGAAAGAGGACGAAAAAAGATTGCTTTCATCGGAGTTTATGAATCAGACTATTCTGTTGGTGTTTTAAGGAAAAGGGGGTATTTTGATGCATTAAAAGAAAACGGTTTGCCTATCCAGCCATCCTATATCGCAATTCGTGATTTTCAACTTGAATCCGGATATCAGGCGATGGAAGAAATCGCGATGAATAATGACGTTTTTCCTGACGGCGTGTTTGCGGCAACGCACCGTTTAGCCATCGGCGCCATGCAATATTTGAAAGAAAAAAACAGGAAAATTCCAGATGAAATTAGCGTGGCAAGCATTGGTGATTCAGATCTATCGAAAATTTATTCCCCTGGCTTAACAACGATTGATTATGAATATGAAGAAGCAGGGAGAAAGGCAGCGGAAATTCTTCTCCGGCAGATTGAAGAAAATGGTCATCATCAACAAAAAATCACATTGGGATATAGACTGATTGAAAGAGATAGTATATAATCAAGGTAATGGAATCGGTTCCATATTTATTTTTTTGATTATGGAATCGGTTCCACCTATTATTTACTTTGTGTGGAATCGATTCCTTATTTCTCGAGAATGTTTCATCAAAAATTGGGAGCGTGAAAAGCATGTCGGAAAACAAACAAATTGCCAAAGAAATCCTTGCTGCAGTCGGCGGGAGCGAAAATGTGATTTCTGCCGCCCATTGCGCCACACGTTTAAGATTAATGATTAAAGACAAAGAGAAAATTGATCAAACGAAAGTGGAAAATATCCCTAAAGTCAAAGGTGCTTTTTTTAACTCCGGCCAATACCAGATTATTTTAGGAACAGGAACTGTCAATCGCATATTTGATGAAGTGGTCAAATTAGGTGTCAGCAGCAAAACAAAATCTGAACAAAGCAGTGAAGCTGCAAAAAGCGGAAATGCGTTTCAACGTGCTGTCCGAACATTTGGGGATGTCTTCGTGCCGATTATTCCCGCCCTTGTTGCCACTGGTTTGTTTATGGGGCTGCGCGGTTTAGTAATGCAAAAACAAATATTAGCTTTATTTGGGTTGTCCCCTGATGATATATCGGAAAATTTTATTTTGTTTACACAAATTCTAACCGACACAGCATTTATTTTCTTGCCGGCATTAGTTGCTTGGTCAACATTCCGCGTATTTGGCGGCACGCCGTTAATCGGCCTTGTTTTGGGCCTAATGTTGGTGAGTCCCTCCCTTCCCAACGCATGGGGAGTTGCTGGCGGAGATATCGAACCAATTGAATTTTTTGGTTTTATTCCGGTAGTAGGTTATCAAGGATCCATACTCCCTGCTTTTATTGCCGGTATTATAGGGGCGAAATTGGAACAAAACATCCGCAAACGAGTTCCGGAAGTGTTGGACTTAATTTTAACGCCATTTTTAACGCTCTTCATCATGATCACTTTGGCGCTGTTTGTGATTGGCCCTGTTTTTCATGTTGCGGAAGAGTATATTTTAAATGCAACCGTTTTCCTTTTATCACTTCCATTTGGCCTTAGCGGATTCATTATTGGTGCAATAAATCAGTTGATCGTTGTAACAGGCGTCCATCATATCTTTAATATGCTGGAAATTCAGTTATTGGAACAATATCAAAATAATCCATATAATGCCATCATTACTTGTTCAGTTGCAGCTCAAGGCGGCGCAGCTTTGGCAGTGGGGCTAAAAACGAAATCGTCGAAATTGAAAGCCTTGTCACTTTCTTCTTCATTATCTGCTTTTTTAGGAATAACAGAACCGGCGATTTTCGGTATAAATCTTCGCTATGTCAAACCTTTTGTCATGGGGCTGATCGGCGGAGGAGTTGGAGGATTTTTGGCTTCAATATTCGGCTTAAAAGCTACGGGGATGGCCATTACCGTGATTCCGGGAACATTGCTTTATTTAAACGGACAAATTCTTCCGTACATTTTCGTTAATTTAACGGCGATCGCAACTGCCTTTATTTTAACGTGGCTTTTCGGATTTTCAGACAAGATGCTTGCGGAAAACAAAAAATAAATTTGAGAACGCTGACTTTTTTAGGAGGATTCATGTTTACCGCAATCTTTCCGCTGTTTTGCAGCAGATCGTGCTATCGCAATGATTTGCCAAAAGAGAAAACAAAATCTCCAGCTTAGGCAGAACACGCCGGCAACCGGAAGAGTTTTTTCGAAGAAGAAGAAAAAACAAAGCGCCCGGCTTCGGAAAAACGGTTCGCATTGGTGCGGAGTGCGGTCAACATCTACTGCCGGCAAGCCAACACTTGCCGGCTTTACAGATCATAAAATATTGATGGATTTTCACGATTTCGATGCAGATCAATTTTTATTACACTTGGAACAGGAGCATGTCAATGACAATGGAATTGCATTTGCTAGAAAAAATAAGGCAAATAAAAAGCAAAAATGATTCAGACAACCATCATGATCCGTATCGCCCAGGTTATCATTTATCGCCTCCATTTGGCTTGATGAATGATCCAAATGGCCTTATCTACTTCCATGGGAGGTTTCACGTTTTTTATCAATGGAATCCGTTCGAAACAAATCATGGAATAAAGTTTTGGGGACACTTCTCCTCAACAGATTTGTTGCATTGGGAAGAACATCCCCCCGCTTTAATCCCAAGCGAGTGGTATGATAAGAACGGTTGTTACTCAGGCTCTGCCATTGAACACGAAGGCAAAATGTATCTGTTTTATACAGGAAATGTAAAAAATCGAAACGGGGAACGAGAATCGTACCAATGTTTGGCGGTATCCGAAGATGGAGTTCATTTTGAAAAAAAAGGACCGATTCTCCATGTGCCACAAGGATATACTTCACATTTCCGAGACCCGAAAGTATGGCAGCAAGACGGACGTTGGTACATGGTTCTTGGTGCACAAAGCAATACTTTCAATGGAAGAGCGGTTTTATTTTCCTCAATGGATCTACAACATTGGGAAATGTTAGGCCCTTTAACAGGAAGTAATCGAAAATATTCTGAAGAATTCGGTTATATGTGGGAATGTCCTGATTTTTTCCACCTTCAAGGGAAGGATATCCTTTTGTTCTGCCCTCAAGGATTAGAACCTAAAGGATTGCATTTCCACAATTTGTATCAATCCGGTTATTTTGCCGGCCGTTGGATTCCCGGTACAAACCATTACGAACATGGCGAATTTACGGAATTGGATCGAGGCTTTGATTTTTATGCACCACAAACTTTCGTCGACCACCGGAATAGAAGAATAATGATCGCCTGGATGGGAATGGGGGATGATCATGAACAATGCCACCCAACCATTGAAAAAGGCTGGATCCATTCCTTAACCATACCTAGAGAAATGAAAATAGTGGGTGGCCATTTATATCAACACCCTGTTCAAGAACTGCAAAAATTACGAATCGGCCAGCCATCCATTGTAAATCTTGATTTTCATAATGGAAACCATGAGTATTATGCATCGATCCATCCGCAATCTGAAATCATAATAAATGTAAACTCCTTAATAAACGGACGGTTGGAAATAACCATTCGAAACAATATCCAATTATCCTACGATCCATCTAATGAAATATTTACCATGGCGAGAAAAAAATTTGCTGATAACCGGTTGGAAAAAAGGCAATGCATTGTAAATCATATGCGCAAATTGCAAATGTATCTAGATTCCTCGTCCATCGAAGTATTTATAAATGACGGACAGGAAGTGTTTACAGCCCGCTTCTTTGCCGATCAAAAAGATGATACTTTCCACATTTCATCGGAAGCGGAAGCATCATTGAATTTGCAATTGTATTCGTTGCAAGCTTCCTGTCCCGCATAACAGATTTGCAGGATGATAACCTAGAGAGCCATCAGTTGGCTCTCTATTTTTTGTTTTGTAAGAATTTGACCCTCATTGACTTTCCTTTTGTCATCCAAAATAGCTTCCTGTGTTTTAAAATCAGGTTTTGGACGGCAACTCACAGGTATTAAGTGGTTTCATAAAAGATTGATTTGCTTGCTCAAAAGGAGGACTCTATGAATTTTCCGAAAAACTTGACGGCCTTTCAGCTGTTGTTGTTTATCCAATACAACTCCCCGAATTCATTTCGTCTAATGAATACATGCTCCTACGAGAATACTGCATTGACAAGGCAAAAAGCAATCTGTTTCTCTGAGTCAGCCATGACATGGGGATTTCTTTTGAACAGGAGAAGGGTTTACTTAACCGTTCTCCTGTTTAAAAGACCGCCAAACTGGCGGTTGTAAGGTTTTAAATTTTTCCCCATTCTGTTTACCTATTTTCTTGACATAATCCCACAATTCCTGCATTTTTAAAATGTTATCAACCATTCATTTCAAGATGTTGACACTTTCGTATGAAATCAAGAGATAGATCTACATTGGGATGCGTTTACAATCATAAGAAAGCAACCCGCATTCTTTAATCAAGATGGAACATGGGAATACTGTGAAACAACACCTTTTTCTATTAATGTTTGAATTTCTTCTTTTGAATAATTAAGTTTGTTCAATACCTCTTCAGTGTGTTCACCTAAAAGAGGCGCTGGTTTTTCAATTTTAACCTTTGTTTCTGAAAACTTTGTTGGAGATCCAATTACTTTCATTTTTCCTATTACCGGATGCTCTAATTCCTGAATCATTTCCCTTGCGAGATAGTGTTCATTGTTTACGGCTTCAGCAAAGTTATTAATTGGTCCCGCTGGTACACCAGCCAGTTCACATTTATTAATCCAGTAGCTGGCATCCCTTGTTGTAGTAATTTCTTCTATCTCTCTTTCAAGCTCTTCAACATGTTCATGGCGAAGAGAATTTGTTTTATATCTTTCATCTTCAATCCATTCTGGTTTATTGAGAACTTCTAGACAGAGTTTTTCCCATGTTCTCTGATTAGCGCAACCGATAATCATGTAAGAATCTTTTGCTCGTATTGCTTGATATGGAGCTGAAACGCGGTGTCTCCACCCTGTCGGTTCCGGTATTGTTCCATTAGCAAAATAAGCAGCTGCTTCCCACGTAAACCAAGGTAGTCCTGCTTCTGCTAATGATATATCAACATGTTGACCTCTTCCGGTTTTTTGCTTGTAAATATAGGCAGCTAAGATGGAATATACAGCAGTAATTCCTGCACCAATATCATAAACTGCTATTCCCGATTTTAAAGGCCTGCCTCCAGGGACACCTGTCATGCTCATCAAACCGGTCATTCCCTGGGCGACTAAGTCAAAACCTCCTTTATGGGCATATGGTCCAGTTTGGCCGTATCCTGAAATTGAACAATAAATAATCCCATCGTTCAATTGTTTAATAGATTCATAATCGATGCCTAATGACTTCGCTACACCTGGACGGAAATTTTCCACAATAACATCAGCATCTTTGGCTAATTCGTAAAATATTTTTTTACCTTCATCTGTTTTTAAATTGAGAGCCAAACTCTTCTTATTTCGATTAATTTGAAAAAAACAAGTAGATTCTCCATTTACATAAGGCCCCATTTGTCTAGAATCATCGCCGCCATTCAATTTTTCTATTTTAATGACCTCTGCACCTAAATCAGCTAATACCATTGTACAATAAGGCCCTGCCATAATTTGGGATGTATCCAATATCTTTATTCCTGTCAGCAAACTCATTCCACTTCACTCCTCGTATACTAAGTTTCAGAAAGTTTTTTTATCGAATTTCCAGTCCGATACGCTCCTTGACAATCGCATATCTTGGGTGGTTGCCTTTGTGGGAGGGGCGCGCCCCTCCCACAAAGGGTTGAGCGTACCGGGGTT